>CAZKWD010000303.1:0-3332 GCA_964556175.1 uncultured Rikenellaceae bacterium | reverse complement strand
GAACGCGAGATTGAAAGACTGGCACAGATACTATCGCGGAGAAAGAAGAATAATCCGGTACTTATTGGAGAACCCGGTGTGGGCAAATCAGCTATTGCTGAAGGACTTGCCATGCGTATATCAAGGAAGAATGTATCACGCGTGCTTTTCAACAAGAGGGTCGTTGCCCTTGACCTGGCCTCCATAGTCGCCGGAACAAAATACAGGGGACA
Organism: uncultured Rikenellaceae bacterium; assembly: GCA_964556175.1. Lineage (GTDB taxonomy): Bacteria > Bacteroidota > Bacteroidia > Bacteroidales > VadinHA17 > LD21. The sequence continues at coordinate 3,120 of CAZKWD010000303.1, read as the reverse complement.
GTTTGAGGAAAGGATGAAGGCTATCCTGAATGAACTCTCTAAAAATGACAATATAATATTATTCATCGACGAGATACATACAATCGTAGGTGCAGGCGGAGCAACAGGATCACTCGATGCCGCAAATATGCTTAAGCCGGCACTGGCAAGAGGTGAAATCCAGTGTATTGGAGCCACTACCCTTGATGAATACAGGCAGCATATCGAAAAAGACGGAGCCCTGGAAAGGAGGTTCCAGAAGATTCTTGTTGATCCAACATCTATAGAGGAAACACTTAATATACTACATAATATAAAGGAACGATACGAGGAGCATCATAATGTAAATTACACGGATGATGCCATTGAAGCCTGCGTGACGCTTACAAACCGTTATATCTCCGACAGGCACCTTCCTGATAAGGCAATCGATGCCCTCGATGAATCAGGGTCAAGGGTCCATATCTCTAATATTGTTGTCCCTGAAACGATACTCTCTCTGGAGAATCAGCTTGAGGAAGCCAAGAAAGAGAAGATGAATGCCGTGAAGAATCAGAACTTTGAGAAAGCTGCAAGCTTCAGGGACCGTGAAAAGGATCTTCTCGATTTGATAGATCTTGAAAAGAAAAAATGGGAAAAAGAACTGGCAGTTAATCGCGAAACTGTTGATGCTGAGAAGGTTGCTGAGGTAGTGGCAATGATGACCGGCGTTCCAGTCCAGCGAATAGCCCAGACTGAAGGTACCAGGCTTCTCAAAATGGCTGATGAGCTGAAAGGCAGCGTAATAGGCCAGGATGAGGCTATCCAGAAAATAGTAAAATCGATACAGAGAAACAGGGCCGGACTCAAGGATCCGAATAAACCTATCGGTACTTTTATCTTCCTTGGCCCGACAGGTGTAGGCAAAACACAGCTGGCAAAGGTACTCGCCCGGTTCCTTTTCGATACAACAAATAATCTGGTAAGGATTGATATGAGCGAATATATGGAGAAATTCTCCGTTTCAAGGCTTGTGGGAGCTCCCCCGGGATATGTAGGGTACGAGGAAGGCGGCCAGCTTACGGAAAAGGTGAGGCGGAAACCCTATTCGGTGGTTCTTTTGGATGAGATCGAAAAAGCACACCCCGATGTCTTTCATATCCTGCTCCAGGTGCTTGATGAGGGCCAGCTTACAGACAGCCTCGGACGGCGTGTTGACTTCAGAAATACAATAGTGATACTGACCTCAAACATTGGAACACGGCAGATAGCTGAATTCGGACATGGAATAGGATTTGACACAAATGCAAAAAAGTCAACAAGGGACGAACAGACAAAAAGCATACTTCAGAAGGCTCTTCAGAAAACATTTGCACCGGAATTCCTGAACAGGGTTGATGATATAATAATGTTCAATTCGCTTGGTAAAGAGGAGATCAACCAGATAATCGACCTCGAGCTGAAAGGCCTGTTCGACAGGGTGAAATCACTTGGTTACCAGCTTAAAATAGTCCCTGCAGCCAGGGATTTTATTGCTGAGAGAGGCTTTGATGCAAATTACGGAGCGAGACCGCTTAAGCGGGCTATCCAGAAATACCTCGAAGATCCTATGGCAGAGGTGCTGATAAAGGCCGGACCCAGTGATGGCAAAATAATTAACGTGGGATTCAACAGCGCCAAATCGGAAATAAAGATCAAAATCCAGAAAACAAAAGAAGGCGGGGGAAAAAAGAGTGAGAATGACCCCCCATCCCCCCTAAAGGGGGGTTAAACAGGCCTCCCAAACAGATCAAAATCAGTCGATTGTGTGATCAGTATTTCGTAAAAATTACCGGGTTTGAGATCATATTCCACGGGAATAAGAACCTCCTGATCAACCTCGGGCGAGTCATATTGTGTCCTCCCGGCATAGAACTCCTCCTCTCTCCTGTCGATTAATACTTTCAGAGTGCTTCCCAAAAGGTTTTCATTGAGTTCTGCAGATATCTCCTGCTGTATCTCCATGAGCTCCGAAACCCTTGATTGCTTTACCTCTTCAGGGATCTCATCCTCATAATTGTTGTATGCGAAAGTGCCTTCCTCATGAGAATAAGCAAAAACACCCAGCCTCTCAAACCGGAATTCCTTTATAAACGCCTTCATTTCAAGGAATTCCTTTTCAGTTTCCCCCGGATGCCCGGCTATCAGGGTAGTCCTGATTGCAGAACCGGGCAGATTGCTTCGTATCATGCCAAGTATCTTTTCAGTCTCTCTTTTGTCGTGTGTTCTTTTCATCAGCCCAAGAACCCTGTCACTTATATGCTGTATCGGAATGTCAATATATCTGCAAATGCGTTGATTCTCCCTGATAAGAGGGATTATTTCAGCAGGAAGGTTTGCAGGGTACAGATACTGTAACCTTATCCATTCGAATGACTCGATTTTCAGAAGTTCGGATATGAGGACTGGCAACATTTGCATTTTATAAAGATCAAGACCATAGTAACTTAAATCCTGCGCAATAAGTATCAGCTCCTTCACTCCCATTTCAGCCAGATACCCTGCTTCCTGCAGCAATTCTTCAACGGGACGTGAAACACATTTGCCTCTTATTTCCGGGATAGCGCAAAAGGCACATGTTCTGTCGCATCCTTCCGATACCTTCAGGTAAGCATAATGGTCCGGACCGGTAAGTATTCTCTGGTTCAAAAGCTCCTTCCTGACCCTCACTCCCATCTCATCGAGAATCTCCGGAATGTTTCTTACACCAAAATACCTGTTTACTTCAGGAATTTCTGCCTTGAGTGCATCCATATAACGCTCAGAAAGACAGCCCATTACATAAAGACTTTCTATTTTCCCCGATTCCTTTGCCCTGATAAAGCGAAGGATAGTGTCAATGCTTTCCTCTTTAGCATCGTTAATAAAACCGCATGTGTTAATTATGACCTTTGGGGTTGAAAAATCATTTGAATCGTGCAGTATCTCGTAGCCGCCTGCCTTCAGTTGTTTCAGTAATTTTTCGGAATCTACTGTATTTTTTGAGCAGCCGAGTGTAACTATATTGATCTTTTGGGGATTCATAAGGATAATGTACGCAACACTCAAGCTTTTTTAACTGACAGGAGTAAACAGTGAATCGACGAATTCTGTACTGTTAAATATCTGGAGATCATCCAGTTT
>CAZKWD010000302.1:0-3337 GCA_964556175.1 uncultured Rikenellaceae bacterium | reverse complement strand
GAGAGATGAACTGCCACTCCTGTTTTTTATTGTCCAGGTTATGAGTGACGACGGCAATGCACGGCACATGGCACGTGAAAGACTGAGCAAACATTCCGGATTCGAGATGTTCGAAAATGTAACTCCCGAGACTGTAGCAAAAAGGGCAGCACGCGAAGCAATAGCCATGCTCGACGCGGAAGAGGCTCCGGCAGGAATTATGGACGTTGTAATGCAAAACGGATGGGGAGGTGTGCTGGTGCATGAAGCAGTAGGGCATCCTCTCGAAGCCGACAATATTGCCAAAGAGGTCGGTGCATTTACAGGTAAAATGGGACAGAAAGTTGCTGCCGACTGTTTCACAATGGTGGATGACGGAACACTTCCAAACTTCAGGGGCACAATCAATTTTGACGATGAAGGCTCCGAATCTAAACGCAATGTGCTGATAGAGAACGGTGTACTTAAAGGATTTATGACCGACATACTAAGCGCAAAACAACTTTCCATGCAAAGGACCGGTAACGGCAGGCGGGAATCATTCAGGTATATTCCAATACCCAGAATGACAAATACTTTTATTGAAAAAGGAAAGGACAACCCTGCCGACATTCTTTCATCGACAAAAAAAGGTATCTATGTACAGAGCCTTAGCGGCGGCAGTGTCAACCCGGTGACGGGAGTCTTTAATTTCACCTGCAGGGAAGCATACCTCATAGAGAACGGCAAAAAGACAAAACCAATTAAGGGAGCAACTCTGATAGGCTCATGTATGGATGTCATTTCGAATATTGATGCTGTGGGAGATGATCTTGACTTTGGCCCCGGCATATGCGGTAAGGGCCAGATAGCAGAGGTCTCGGCAGGACAGCCGACAGTAAGAATACGAGGGATAAACGTGGGAGGAAGTAAAGCATAATTTAAAAAGTCAACAGGAATAATCATGAAGAATATAGATTTAACAGAAAAACTGGTCAAAAAATGTATAAGCCTGGGTGCCGATGAAGCAGAGGTTTTTCTTGAGTTGAAAAGGAACCTTTCGATAAATGTACTTAAATCGGAAATTGAAACCATTGAAGAGGCTTCATCTCAGGGAGTAGGCTTCAGGGTTTTTGTTGAGGGGAAAATGGGTTTCAGCCATTGCAACGATTTCGGCAATAAGTCACTGGAAGATACAATATCAAGGGCAATAGCATTTGCACGACTATCAACTCAGGATGAAAATAACGTGCTTACCGATGACAAAGGGATCACACAGGTAGATGATCTTTACGATCCCGGGATAAAAACAGAGCTCATGGATAAAAAAATAAAGATGGCTCTCGACCTTGAGAACCTGGCTATGAAAGATCCAAGGATCACTAAAAGCTCTGGGGCAGGTTATGGGGAAGGCGAATCAGAGATCTTTATTGGAAACTCAAACGGGCTTTTAAAAACATATAAATCGTCAGGTTGTTACCTGGGTGTTTATGTTGTTGCGGAAAAGGGAAACCAGAAAAATACCGGCGGGGAATATTGCTCCAGGGTCTTCTTTTCTGATCTTCTACCCCTGGAAGAGATAGCAGCGGTAGCTTCAAAGAAAGCCATTGAGCTTCTTGATCCGGTAATGCTAAAAACACAAAAGGCAGCAGTAATTTTCGATCCTGATGTTGCCGGGGCTCTTCTCGGAGGAATTATTTCTGCCATAAACGGAGAACGTGTGATGCAGGGAGCAAGCTTTTTGAAAGATCATCTGAACAAACAGTTTACTTCACCACTGCTTACCATAACCGATGACGGCACAAGGAATAAAAGCCTTGGAAGCGCTCCCTTTGACGGGGAGGGTGTACCTACCATCAAAAACACCCTTGTGGAAAATGGTATACTGAAAAGTTACATATATAACACAAAAGCTGCAAAAAGAGCAGGTGTAAAAAGTACGGGGAATGCCTCACGGGGAGGCTTCATCTCTTTACCGGGTATAGGCACACATAACGTGTATGTCTCTAAAGGGAAACATACCCGCAATGAGATAATTGCAGCCACAAATAAAGGACTGCTGTTGTTGGAAGTTACGGGTTATGGAATAGATTCGGTAAGCGGAAATTTCAGCGGAGGTGCCAGCGGTCTATGGATAGAAAACGGCGAATTGATACATCCTGTCAAGGGAGTCACAATAGCCGGACATGCATTTGACATTCTTAATTCTATCGACATGATGGGAACCGACCTGGATATGAACAGGACAAATACAGCTCCCACATTCAGGATTGCAGAAGTGCAGATAGGAGGTAAATAATTACAGGGGTCACTGTTTAAATAGATCTTTAAGAGCTTTATACAGGCTGTCAAATGTAAACTGACAGCCTGTATTTATTATTTTACCGGCAGATACACGGCTGCCATTGAGTAATATATCTGCCATTTCACCAAATGTGATTTTCAATAATACTGAAGAAACCGTCGGACGAAATCCGGATTTATTCATTGTTGAAGCCAGCGAGCTCATAAATTCACGGAATGTTACATGCTGAGGTGCAACTGCATTATATGCTCCTTCAATTTTATCATCTTGTAAGGCTTTCAGGTAAATATTACACAAGTCAGTAATATGTATCCATGGCATGTACTGCATGCCATTTCCTAAAAGTGGAAATATCCCCAGCCGGGCCGGTTTAAGAAGTTTTGACAAAGCACTATCGTTTTTTTCCAGCACCATTGCTGTCCGGATCTTTACTGTCCTTATTCCTGATCTTTCAAACATATCTGCAGCTTCCTCCCATAATCTGCATGTTGTTCCCAAAAAATCTGATGCGGGAGGATCCTCTTCAGTAAAAATCTTTTCTGAAGTTAGCGTACCGTAATAACCTATGGCAGAGGCTGATATAAATGCCTTCAGATCAACGGCATTTTCAATTACAATTTTGTGCAGCAGCTTTGCGGAATCAACTCTGCTGGTAACTATCTCCTTCTTCCTTTTCTTGGTCCACCGCTTTTCACCTATATTGGCTCCCGCCAGGTGAATTATATAATCCACGCCATCGAAAATCACCGGATCGATGATCTCTTTTTCAGGATCCCACCTGAAAACCCTTACCCTCCCAAACTGGTTCTGTTTTCTTGACAGGTGAATGACCTTGAATCCTTCCGTAAGCAGCAGCGAGGTAAGATACCTGCCTACCATTCCGCTTCCGCCCGTGATAAGAACTGTTGTATTATTATTCATTTAGGTTAATTTTTAACAGCGCTCCGGGTGATGGATTAGTAACATAAAACTAAAATAAATAATCTTGAAATATAGTATTATAACAAGTATTTGCAATAAAATCAAAATGTTTTACTTTAGTGGTCTCAAAAAAATATGAAGATGGCAACAACT
>CAZKWD010000301.1:0-3344 GCA_964556175.1 uncultured Rikenellaceae bacterium | reverse complement strand
TCCATGGCCTCAATCTCCAGACCTAATCCGGTCAGTATCACTGCCAGCTTTCGCGTTTCAATATCGATGTCAAGGTAATCCTTCAGCCAGTTATAAGAGATTTTCATTTTTTGTTGAGTTAATCGAAGGCAAAAATATAAATAATTTTTCTTAACCACGGATTTCACGGAGATTCACGGATTAATTCCGTGCAAATCCGTGCCCTCTGTGGTAAAAGTAAGATAAGCGGTTCCATAGCAGGCAAACTTATAGTTCATAATATTTTAATAAAGAACAGAACAACCGGGTTCCACAGAAAATGTAATTATCTATCTTTGTAAATAAACATTTTTTTATGGTCATTAATAAAGATGACAAGCTTATCCTTTTAACAAACGATGATGGCCTGTATGCAGCCGGATTAAGGACTCTTCTTGAAGTTATGGAGGAGTTTGGGAAGGTGGTTATGATTTCTACCATGGAGAGCCAATCGGGAATGTCACAGGCTCTAACAGTCAAAACGCCGCTCCGTGTAAAACTTCTTGATGAAAATGAACAGCACAGGATTTATGCTTGCAACGGAACGCCGACAGACAGTATTAAAATAGCTATAAACCAATTACTTGAACGCACTCCGGATTTTGTGGTTGCAGGTATCAATCATGGAGCAAATGCATCGGTAAGCGTACTCTATTCAGGTACCATGGCAGCTGCCATTGAAGGATGCCTGTATGGTATCAGCTCGGTTGGTTTTTCACTTAATAATTTTTCACCAACAGCTGATTTCGTTGCCTGTAAGACATATATCCGTTTTATTATGGATAAGATTGCTGCAGAGCCTTTGCCTGAAGGCATTTGTCTGAACGTTAATATACCAGCCGCAGAAAAGAAGGACATAAAAGGTATAAAGATTTGCAGGCAGTCGAAAGGAAACTGGAAGGAGGAATTTGAAAAGAGGAAAGATCCGATGGGCAAGACATATTACTGGCTTACAGGTTATTTCCAGAATCATGAACCCGAAGCTGAAGATACCGATGAATGGGCCCTGGCAAATAATTATGTATCTGTTGTGCCCGTTTGTGTTGATATGACAGCTCACTGGTATATCGATAAGCTTAAAGAGAAATTCTGAGAATGACCCTGCCGGAGAAATATAATAAAATAATGACCGGGATAATATCAGGTCTGATATTACCTTTTATCACAGCTATGATCATCTTTTTATTCGCAAAAGGTAATCCGGGCCTGCGTGAATGGTTTGAAAGAATATCAACAGCGGATGTAAGCACTCAAATTATTTCCATGTGTGTATTGCCGAATTTGCTGATATTCTTTCTGTTCAACCACTACGACATGCTGCGGGCATCCAGGGGTGTGCTGGGGATTACTATTGTGTGGGCTATTATTGTTTTCGGAGTAAAGATACTGATATGAGATATTTCATTATTGCCGGAGAACAGTCAGGCGACCTTCATGGGTCCAACCTTATCAGGGAGTTGATTGCTGCTGACAGGGAAGCTGAAATATTTTGCTGGGGCGGTGACCTTATGGAATCGGCAGGCGCCACTCTCCTTATGCATTACAGCAAAACAGCCTTCATGGGCTTTATGGTGATTCTGAAAAATCTGAAAATAATTTCACGTAACCTGTCACTTTGTAAACAGCATATTGCTGATTTCAGTCCTGATGCTGTTATCCTTATTGATTATCCGGGTTTTAATCTCCGGATAGCCGAATATGCCAAAGCATCAGGATTAAAGGTTTTTTATTATATCTCTCCCAAGTTATGGGCATGGAATGAAAAAAGAGTAGGAAAAGTAAGAAAATACGTTGACCGCATGTATATCATTTTCCCGTTTGAAGTGGAATTTTACAGGAAGCACGGGATAGATGTTGAATACCGCGGGAATCCGCTTGTTGATGAAACAGAAAAAAGAATTTCGGAAATGCCGGCAAGGGAAGAACTTCTGAAAATACTGGAGCTTGATCACAGACCGGTGATCGGACTGCTGGCAGGGAGCCGCCGTCATGAGGTGGAGTCTATACTGCCTCAAATAGTTAAAGTTATACGTTATTTCCCTCAATATCAGTTTGTTCTGGCTGGTGTGAATAACCTGCCAGATGAGCTCTATCTGAAAATACTTAAAAGGGAACCTGTTAAGCTGGTGAAAGATAAAACCAGCGAAATCCTCAATATTTCGGATGCCGCACTTGTAGCTTCAGGAACAGCAACACTCGAAGCCGCCATCTTCAATGTTCCCCAGGTGGTCTGCTATAAAGGCGACTTCCTGTCAATGCTGATCGCCTGGATGCTTGTAAAAGTTAAATATATTTCGCTTGTTAACCTCATTATGGATTCTGAGGTGATTAAGGAACTTTTAGGCTATTCACTGAATAAAAGAAAGCTTATAAAAGCATTCAAAGAAATTATTCCCGGAGGAGAAAGAAGAAAACAGATACTCGAAAATTATAATCAACTGAGGGAGAAACTCGGTCCTGCAGGAGCATCCCGGAGGATAGCAGAAGATATGGTAAAGGAGCTAAAACTATCTGATTCCCCTCCTGGGAGATCGGAACCCCGCTTTGCGGGATAAACTCCGTGGAGATTCCGCGTAAGCGGAGAGCTAGCTTTGCCGGCCGTAGCCAAAGGCGAAGGCTGGGGGTGGGTTCCTTTTGGTTGAAGAGAGTTGAAGTAAGTTTGGAAATAATAAAGACCTCAAGACTGCAAGACTGCAAGACAATAATATAATGCCCAGAATCCTGATCATATCCCTTATTTTACTTACATATATTCCGGTATCAGCACAGGATCATGTCAGGATAAGACTTTTCACAGGACATGATTCCGGTTCTGCTGTTTTTTCGGTTGTGGAAGGAAAATATGAACTCGACCTCTTCAACAATGACCCTGTAGGGATAACAGCAGGGGACATTATTATAATAACATTTTTTAATGACCGTCTTGTTGTGAAAACCAGAAACAGACCGGGGATTACCTGTGATTCGCTTTTTATTTCAGGAAAAACGGACAATGACCTTTTCTCCCTTCGTATTGAAGGAGTCAGACATTATTATTCCGGTAACCTGAATTGCTATCGCGATATGGGAACTTCACTTTTTATAAACACATGTGAAATAGAATCGTATATTGCCGGCGTTATAAGTGCCGAAGGCGGACCGGGCAAACATATTGATTATTTAAAAACGCAGGCGGTGATTGCCAGGACTTATATGTACAAATATTTTGAAAAACATATCCTTGACGGGTATAATTTATGCGACGATACTCATTGCCAGGCTTTTAACGGAATATCGGATGATACTGTCATAATTAATGCAGCGGAGAAAACCCGGGGTCAGGTGAT
>CAZKWD010000300.1:0-3349 GCA_964556175.1 uncultured Rikenellaceae bacterium | reverse complement strand
ATGTACTTGAAGCTGTGAATGAAAGGAGTGCCTTTGAACACCTTGAAACCCAGGGTATTGTTGGAGGGGATGAATTAAGGACCATGCCTGTTTTACTCAGGTCACGGCGGCGCCTCTCCTGGTTATCAATCAATATTGTGCTTAATTTGATTGCTGCCAGTGTAATCACATTTTACCAGGAAACTCTTAGTGCAGTTATTGCCCTTGCCGTTTTTCTTCCCATAATATCTGATATGAGCGGATGTACGGGAAACCAGGCTGTTGCGGTTAGTATGCGTGAGCTTTCTCTTGGTACTGTTAGGCCTGGTGAGGTCTTCAGGGTCTGGATACAGGAGATATCTGTCGGAATAATAAATGGTCTGGTACTCGGAATCCTGATCGGGGCTGCTGCATATCTCTGGAAAGGAAATATCTACCTGGGTATTGTGGTGGGGGGGGCCCTGACAATAAACACATTAATAGCGGTTTCTATAGGTGGTACTGTTCCCCTGATTCTTAAAAAGATGAACATTGATCCGGCTCTTGCATCAGGACCGATCTTAACGACCATTACCGATATGGTCGGATTCTTTCTTGCCCTGAGCTTTGCAACAATGGCCTTACATCATATTTCATGAACCTGATAAATCCATTATGCCATCCAGGGGCGCCTGCGCTCTTTCGCCTCAGCCAGTGCCTCAAGTGCAATATTAACATCATCAACAATCTGGAAATCATACATTCCCAGGCATATAAAATCAGCACCGTTTGTAAATGCATATTTTAATCCCTCTTCTGGCGGGATCGCACCTGCAGCAAGGACTTTAAAGGCGATCCACGGCTCTTTAAGTGTTTCCATGAATCTTATTGTCTCTTGCGGATCGTAGTCAAACATGTTATCTCTCCATGGAGAATCGGGATGTGCTGACCAGTAGTTATGGCTATGGCATGTTTTAACCCAGAAATCGGGTTTAAGTTCATATTCAACACATTTCTTTATAGCCTCTATTCTATGAGCACCAATACCTGCCGGTTTACCATTTCTGCGAATCTCTTCAAGTCCTTTACGGATAAGTTCCATCCGTTGTTCCACAGTTCTATTTTCAGGATCTTCCCAGTTTTCATCAGTCCATCGGTCAGTGATTTCTCCCTGGCAGTAAAGAGCATCGGAACCAACACTCAGCGACATTGCTATACCTTCCTGAAAGTCGAGGGCAATACCGCAATCGGATATGAACTTCAGTTTCCCTTTGAATTCATGCTTATATTTCTGATATATCCTTCCAAGCTGTGGATTTGTTATTATTGCATTTATCCCGCATTTTTCGGCGAGGGCCATTGTTTGCATCACCTTTTCATCGGTGTGGTAAGTCTTTACCAGTTTTGACACATAAATAAGGTCGCGGGCATGAGCCCAGCCCCCGATAAGGTTACCGCCCATTATCAGCCTGCTTAGCTCGAATTGTGCCGGTTTTCCGTTTATATCCGCATAATTTATTACAGCTTTCGGAACTTCTTCTTTCAGTTCTTGAAGAGTGGAGTAATTGAACTGCAGAAGTGTTGCCCCTGAGTTAGCATCAATACCCTCTACCTTTAACAGTTTTTCTTCAAAGCTATCCCACTTCCTTTTTCGGTATAATGCATAGGCAAAAACCCCTAAAGCCGGTACTGTGACAAGATCTTTAAGGATTTCCCGTCTCCCTCTTGCTTTTGCCTCGTCCGGTGGCATATCCGGAACAGGTTTACGTGCTTTTTCATCTTTCCACCGCCTGTACAATCTGTCAAAACCGAATTGCCAATCTCTTGAGATGAAAACAAAGCCGATCAGCAGGAAGAATTCGATCAGTGTTTTATTCACCCACAGGTAACTTCCCTCTACCGGAACACTTATAGTATATCCCGGTATCGGGGGATATGCGACAAAATAGAAGAAAAGCATTATGGCTCCCGCAATGCTTGACCAGCGGGTAAATACGCCGAGTATAAGCCCCAGCCCAACAAGAATCAAACCCCAGATATTAAGAAAATCGACAGATGAGGTCATAGCGGTGCTTTCAGCCATCCAATGGAAAATAGGGGCAAAAATCCACCTTGATCCGGCCAGGTAAGGTGCAGAACTCCATCCGCCTTCAATGATCTTTGAAATCCCTTCATATAAAAAGTGCCATCCTATGGCAATCCGGATTATTGTCAGGGCCCAGGAGGTTACCTGGTTAATCTTTGTTTTGGATTTTATATTCATATTATATCAGTTATGATTATTTATTCTTTTTCCTGTTTGTATACTTACCAATAATTTTTTCCAGATCGCTGCGATTTATCGGTTTGGATATATAATCATTACAACCTGCTTCAATTGCCAAATCGCTATCACCTTCCAGCGCATAGGCAGTCTGGGCAATAACAGGTATTGATTTATTGAACTCTCTGATCTGCTTTACTGCCTCCAGTCCGTTTATCCCTGGCATTCTCAGATCCATGAGTATCAGTGATAGATCAGGATTTTCTCTGGCAGCTTTAATGGTATCATATCCATTTGTTGTATGCAGGAAAGTTATTCCCTTACCTGAAAGCATTTTCTCAAGGTACAAATAGCTTGCAAAGTCATCTTCGGCTATCAGTATAGTAAGCTTCTCTTCAGATATCTTAAATATACTTTCGTCTGCTTCCTGATCTTTCTTTCTTTCATCTCCTTTACAATAGGGTATTGAGAACCGGAAAGTACTTCCTTTTCCTGGTTCTGACTGCACATTAATCTCTCCTTGCAGCATCTCAACATATGCTTTGACTATTGATAAACCCAGGCCTGATCCTTCATGTGGACGGGATAATGAATTTTCACCCTGAACAAACCTGTCAAATACATAATTCAACCTTTCAGGGGGGATACCAACACCAGTGTCTTTTACATAGAAAACAATATTAATATCTTCAAGTCCGCATCCAAATTCAATCGATCCTGCCTGGGTAAACTTTATTGCATTTTTAATAAGGTTTGAGATAATACTCTCAAGCTTAATTCTGTCGGTTTGAAAAGACTTAAAATCATCCGGCAGGTTGTTGGAGATGATATAATTCAAGCCTGTCTGATCGGTTTGCTGTCTGAAGAATCCATGAAAATAGGCTAAAAGTTCTGCCATATTCACCGATGAAAAATGAACTTTGAGCTCACCCGTTTCAATTTTCGATATTTCAATAATATCATTAATAGTATCCAGCAGTCTTCGCCCGCTCTGAGTAACTATATCTATATATGCAATCTTGTTTTCCTTGGTTAGATCAGGTTCTTTCAAGAGATCAAGAAAACCAAGGATACCATTCATTGGAGTACGTATCTCATGGCTCATATTTGCCAGGAAGGCAGATTTAA
>CAZKWD010000299.1:0-3351 GCA_964556175.1 uncultured Rikenellaceae bacterium | reverse complement strand
CTATCCAACTCTGATAAAACAGACGGATTCCTGAAAAACACAAAACCTTTTAGTAAGGGAGATTTCACAGGTTCTTTTCTCCAGGCTGGAGTTGCAGAACTTACAATGGCAGCCATCATGAATGGCATGGCTCTGCACGGAGGTGTCATTCCGGCATGCGGGACATTCTTTGTATTCTCCGATTATATGAAACCGGCGCTAAGACTTGCCTGCCTTATGGGTCTGCCTGTAAAATATATATGGACACATGATGCATTCCGTGTCGGAGAAGATGGTCCTACTCACCAGCCTGTTGAACAGGAAGCACAGATCAGGCTCATGGAGCATTTGAAGAATCATAAGGGGGAAAACAGCATGCTTGTTCTCCGGCCTGCTGATACTGCCGAAACAACTGTCGCCTGGCAACTTGCACTTGAAAATATAAAAACACCAACAGCCCTTATTCTGTCAAGACAAAATATAAAGGACCTTCCCTCTGATACTAATGAAAGATTTAATGATGCTCTCCAGGCAGGCAAAGGAGCTTATATTGTTAAAAACAGCCAAGGCTCGCCTGATATAATACTTATAGCAAGCGGATCCGAGGTATCAACACTCTTTGAAGGAGCTGTCCTGCTTGAAAAAGAAAAGATAAAGGTGATGATAATTTCTGCTCCCTCCGAAGGCCTCTTCAGAAATCAACCTGAAGGTTACCGCAAATCAATTATACCGGATGATATCCCGGTTTTCGGATTAACGGCAGGATTACCCGTAGCATTACTGGGATTAGTAGGTCCGAAAGGCCGGATTTGGGGAGTTAACAGCTTCGGATATTCAGCTCCTTATAAAGTACTTGATGAGAAATTCGGTTTCACTGCTGAGAATGTTTATCGTCAGGTAATTGATTACCTGGCTCACTATAAAAAGTAAACATTATGATCATTCGTTGACCCCGCTTCGGCGGGGTCTTATTTACAGAACAATCAATTCCGCCATTTTATCCAGAAGTAATTTTTTATTTATAGGTTTATTGAGATAATAATCGCATCCTGCCTCTGTAATCCTGTTCTCGTCACCTGGCATAGCATATGCCGTAATTGCTATAACCGGGATATTCCGGTTAATGGCCTTAATCTGTCGTGTGGCTTCAAGACCATCCATCACAGGCATTTTAATATCCATAAGCACCAGACCGATATTCGGATTTTCTTTGAATTTATCTATTGCCTCTTTGCCATTTGATGCGTGAATGATCTCTGCTGATGTATTTTGTTTTAGCAGAGCCTTAAGATAAAAGAAGTTTACTTCGTCATCTTCTGCAACAAGAATGGAATTGGTTTCCACATTCGTTGTTTGTTTACCTGCAGTTGGAATTAGTATATGGTCCTCTATTTTTTTTTCGACTGGTATTGTGAAATAGAAGCATGATCCTTTCCTCTTTTCTGATTCTACCCATATCTTTCCGCCAAGAAGTACAACCAACCCCGTTGAAATAGACAGACCAAGCCCACTTCCTTCAGTGATCTTTAAAGGTCCGCGATCTTCCTTGATAAAATGTTCGAATATCCTTTTAAACGATTCTTTACCTATTCCAATGCCGGTATCTTTCACAAAAAACTCAAGTTCATTTTCCCGGATTGTAAACCCATATTGAATACTCCCTTTCTCTGTATACTTTATTGCGTTGTTCAGCAGATGAGACATTATTTTACTAATAATCTCAGGATCAGAGTTGATTGATAATCTGTCGGAATGTTCCGGCATTTTCAACAATAATTCTAATTTCCTGCCTGAGCATATTGTCATATATTTTCCAAGAAGCTCCTTCATAATCTGCCCGGGGACAAAATTTTTCTTGTTCACAATCATGTTACCCGAAGCTATCAATGATATATCCATATAGTTTGTAATAGTATTCAGCAGGCGATCACTACTTTCTAAAAGCATTGAATGCGACAGTTTTCTTTCTTCTTCAGAGAGGTCATCGGGCTGAGACATTATTTCAGCAAAGCCCAGTATGCCGTTCAGAGGTGTACGAACCTCATGTGAGATATTGTTCAGGAATGAGGTTTTAAGTCTGTCACTTTGCTCGGCTTTTTCCTTGGCAAATTTAAGTGTTTTTTCTGCCAGTTTGCGTTCGGTTATGTCTGCAAACGATGCATGCATGCAGACTGGCTGGCCTGTATCGTTAATTACGATGCTTGCCGCAACCTGGACATCGAAGAAATCGCCATCCTTGTTCTTGGCAACCAATTCCCCAATCCAACCTCCCTTAGTGCGCACCGCCTCCATAACCTCTTCCGCTTTTTCTCCCATCTGCCAGAATTCCACAGCCGGTTTCCCCAGCACCTCTTCCGGGGAATTATATCCCCACAGCTTGAGAAACGCGGGATTCACATAGTTCAGGTTTCCCTCAATGTCGGAAGTTACTATGGAGTTTATCGCCGATTCGATAGCCCAATCTTTTATATGCATCGCCTCCTCGATTCGCTTGCGTTCGATGATATCTCTAGCTAAACCCAATACCTGAGTTTTATCTTTTATTTTAACCGGGTAAGTAATTATTTCAACAGTAACTTTTGATCCGTCTTTCCGGTTTAATACAAATTCATCGGGGCCGGTGCCTTGCCCTAATGAATTCTTAACTAATAGTTTTGCTGCTTTGGGTATTTGTTTAAGGGACAGGAGTTTTAATTTCAGGAAACTCTTTCCGATTAACTCATTTCTACTGTAGCCCATCAATTTTTCAGCAGCAATATTGCCGTCGATAAGATTTCCTTTAAGGTCGTTCAGATAATATCCATCCGGCGCGTAATCAAACAATATCTTCAACCTTTCTTCTGAACTTCTAAGATTTTCCTCCACCAGCTTGCGTTCGGTGATGTCGTTTCCGTGTGCAATGGTTGCGACTATAGTTTTACCATCTTTATCAAGAATGTTGGAGGAGTTCCACAGTACAATTCTCGAATCTCCGTCTTTTCTTAGTATCTCAATCTCAACATTTTCCCAGCGTTCACCACTGAACGCTCTTTTTATGAGATCAAGCGAAGATTCAATTTTCTCTTTGGGGAAAAGTACGTCCACCTTTTTACCAATTACTTCTTCCGAACCATAACCGCTTAAGTGTTCAAATGCATTATTGAACCGTGTGATATACAATGAAGTGTTCCAAACAATGATCGGCGCATTTGCATGATTGAAGAGGTTCGTCAGATATTCTTTCGTTTCCTGCAGTTTCGTTTCTGCCAGCTTTTGTTCGGTTATGTCCTCCACGCTTCCATCATAATAGAGGATTTTTCCTTCAGAATCGCAGATCGCTTTAGCGCTTTCCCTGACGAAAATCTCTTTACCATCGCGACAAATCCAGATAGC
>CAZKWD010000298.1:0-3375 GCA_964556175.1 uncultured Rikenellaceae bacterium | reverse complement strand
GGTTAGATGAGTACGAGTTCAGCCATCAGCTGACACCCGTTACATACCCCCAATGAGAGAGTATCGGATCTTTCATAGATTTTTTCCAGGGCAGTTTTTGCCTTGCTGTTATACCGGAACGCACCGGCCCATCCTTTTGCCGATCCAAGGACATCAGAGTTTGAGAATCCGCCGACAAAGACTATCATGTTAATCTCTTCCAGGGTCTCCCTTCCGGAGATCAGGTCCGTCATATGTACGTCTTTTACATCAAATCCTGCCAGGTAAAGAGCATACGCCATTTCCCTGTCGCCGTTAACACCTTTCTCCCTGATTATCGCTGCCGTTGATCCGCTTTTCTTTCTTCGGTCAGGAGTTATCCCCAGTGATTTATATGTTCCCGGGAATCCTGCCAGATCGATATTAAGCTTATTGTCCTTATAGGTACGGAACCGTTCTGCAGCAAGCTCAGGTCCGGATTGCCTGCGATCAAGCAAATAGGAGGTTTTGTACCATTTATCACGTAGTTCGTCAATATCGAACTTTATTTTATAGTCGTGATTGGTGATAAATAGTGATCTTTCATTTACCGGATGCCCGACTGAAAGATATGAGATGCCATGTTCGAGAAGCATTTCAGCCACTTCATCTTCATCCCTGACCTGTATAAATATGCCGGGATTCTGGCTGAACAATGCTTTTATTATGTCGGCTTCATTAAGAGCTGATAAGTTAATGGATAATCCCCCGGCAGTGTTTGAGAAGCACATCTCCAGAAGGGTAGTAAGCATTCCCCCTGCTGAGATATCATGTCCTGAAAGGATCTTTTCTTTCATTATCAGATCCTGAACAGCATTAAAAACTTTCGCAAAATATACGGGATCGGTGACTGTAGGAACAGCATCTCCCAGCCTGTTAACTATTTGTGCGAAACTGCTTCCTCCCGGTTTGAAAGTATCACGGCTCATATCAAGGTAGAAGATGCTTGTATAGGGATCATTGACAATTACCGGTTCAACTATTTTGTTTATATCTTTCACCTCAGCAGCCGCAGAGATTATTACAGTACCTGGTGATAATACCACCTGATCACTGTATTTCTGTGTCATTGAAAGACTGTCTTTGCCTGTAGGAATGTTGATTCCCAGGCAGATAGCAAAATCACTTGCAGCTTTAACCGCTTCGTAAAGCCTGGCGTCCTCACCGGGATTTTTGCATGGCCACACCCAGTTTGCTGACAGGGATATGCCTTTAAGTTTATTGGTAAACGGAGCCCATATAATGTTTGTCAGAGCTTCAGCAATAGATAGTACAGAACCTGCAGCGGCATCAACCAGTCCTGCAGCAGGTGCATGACCAATCGAGGTAGCCATTCCGGATTTTCCCCTGTAATCAAGACTAATAACTCCGAGGTTGTTCAATGGCAATTGAAGGGGTCCTGCACATTGCTGTTTAGCTATTCTGCCTGTCACAGATCTGTCAACTTTATTTGTCAGCCAGTCTTTACAGGCAACTTCCTCTATCTGAAGAACCATCTCAGCATATTCAATGATTTTGGATGGATCATATTCAACTTTCCTGAAAACAGCATCAACAGAACTATCGGTCATTGTTGTTTTGGGAGGATTACCAAAAAGAGATTCAAGTTTAAGATCAACAGGTTTTTCGCCTGTTACAGGATTGATAAGTGTAAACTGATGATCACCGGTTACCTCCCCAATAATATATATCGGGGCTCTCTCCCTTTCGGCTATATTTTTCAAAGTATTAATCGACAACTTATTCATTACCAGCCCAATTCGTTCCTGCGATTCATTTCCTATTATTTCTTTGGAAGAAAGGGTAGGGTCGCCGATCGGGAGTTTGCTAATATCCACTCTGCCGCCTGCCGACTCAACAAGTTCTGAAAGACAATTCAGATGGCCACCTGCGCCGTGATCGTGAATTGAGATCACAGGATTTTTATCCGATTCACTCAAAGCCCTGATGGTATTGTAGATTCTTTTTTGCATTTCAGGGTTTGCACGCTGCACTGCATTAAGCTCTATTGAACTGTGATATTTTCCGGTATCGACCGATGATACAGCTCCGCCTCCCATGCCTATCCTGTAATTATCTCCTCCCAGAAGAACAATAATATCACCTTTTTCGGGAATGCTCTTCTCGCTGTCCTTTTTCTTTCCGGTACCCATGCCGCCAGCCAGCATAATAACCTTATCATATCCGAATTTTTTAAGGTTCTCGAAATGCTCAAAAGTAAGAAGCGATCCGCAGATCAAAGGTTGGCCAAATTTATTGCCAAAGTCACTGGCTCCGTTTGATGCTTTAATAAGTATATCTACGGGTGTCTGATAGAGCCAGGGTCTCTCTTTTGTCTTCTTTTCCCAATGACGCGAGCCACCCTGGCGGGGATAGGAAGTCATGTAAACAGCAGTACCTGCAATAGGGAATGCACCCTTACCCCCTGCAATACGATCCCTTATTTCTCCTCCGGTGCCGGTTGATGCCCCGCTGAAAGGTTCAACAGTAGTCGGGAAATTATGTGTTTCAGCTTTCAGGGAAAGCACAGATTCATAATCCGTTATCCTGAAGAAATCAGATTTATAATGTGTTGACGGAGCAAATTGCTCAATTACAGGACCCTGGATAAAAGCACAATTATCCTTATATGCTGAAACGACCTTGTTGGGATTGGCCTTTGTGGTGAGTTTGATAAGCTCGAAAAGGGAATTCTCCATTTCCTTTCCATCAATAATAAAAGTACCGTTAAAGATCTTATGGCGGCAGTGTTCTGAATTGACCTGAGAAAATCCGAATATCTCACTGTCGGTAAGTTTACGTCCAATGCTTTTGCTCAGCTCATGAAGATATTCTATTTCGTCATCGCTGAGAGCCAGCCCTTCCCTGTTGTTATACTCTCTTATATCATCAATATACATTACCGGATCGGGCAGCCTGTCAATTGTAAAAATATCCTGGTCGAGTCTCTTATATAGAGACTGCAGCATTGGATCCCATTCTGTTTTTTTTGAAGCCGGGTGAAACTCCTCGATCCTCTTAATCCCTGTGATCCCCATATTCTGGGTTATTTCCACGGCATTGGTGCTCCAGGGAGTCACCATCTCTTTACGTGGGCCCAGATACATACCTTCAAGCTTTTCAATATCCAGCTTTTCTGCATCACCGAAAAGCCATATCAGTTTGTTGATATCTTTCTTTAACAGCTTTTTTGCAACTCCGACCGCAAAGAGTGTTTTACCGGAGCCTTTGAAGAAGAGAATCATATATAATAACTAATATATTGATTTATAATATGTTAAAAGAAGAAATTCAATTTATTAAGAACAGGTAAATATAATACATGTTTGTGATTCTTTGTTTTTGCCCTCTTGACTT
>CAZKWD010000297.1:0-3397 GCA_964556175.1 uncultured Rikenellaceae bacterium | reverse complement strand
TCGGTGCCGGTGAAGAGCACCTGTCGCTATTCAGAAAAGAACTGCCCGGACTCAGCTATATTGATTTTCCCGGATACAGGCCCCGATATTCAGGATTCCTCCCGCAGTATTTAAAGCTTCTGCTTGACACCCCGGTCCTTTTATTTCATATCATACGTGAACATATCAGGTTAAAAAAGATTATCAGGGAGCATGCAATTGATATTGTTATAAGCGACAACCGGTTCGGTCTTTGGAACAGGAAAATAACATCAGTTTATGTTACTCATATGCCACGGATTCCTTTTCCTGCAGCTTTCTCATTCCTGGAATTTGCAGGAGTGCTTCTTCACAGGAGTGTGATAAAAAAATACTCTTTCTGTTTTATTCCTGATCTGCCCGGAGAGCTTAACATATCGGGAAGATTATCTCATGGGATCAAATTACCGGCTAATGTGAGGTATACAGGTATTCTATCAAGATTCACCAATCTGGCAACAAAAGACGACGAAGGTCCTGTAAATGAGAGACATAATGCCGTAATCCTGTCAGGACCGGAACCACAGAAAAGCATCCTGAAAAAACTGCTTACTGATATTTTACAGGACAGGCAGCCCCTTACTGTTTTTCTGGGAGGAGATCCTGCCGGTTCTGTATCACCAGTACGATCCGGAAATATTATCTTCTTTGATCATCTTACTTCATCAGAGATGAAGGAGGTGATCATAAATAGTGATCTCATAATTACCAGGGCGGGATATAGTGTATTGATGGAGCTTATAAGCCTTAAGCGCAGTGCTTTGCTGATACCAACCCCGGGCCAGACGGAACAGGAGTATCTTGCACAACGGCTTTCAAAAATGGGTTGGTTCACAACCATATCGCAAAAGAACATTAAAGACGGGGAATCCCTGCCCTCAGCTATGCCGGGATGGCCTGATAAATTAATCCTTAACAGCCGTCTGCTTCTTGAAAAGGCCCTGGATGAGATGTTAAAGAAAGTAGAGCAGGAGGACTGAACACAGGAACCCCAGTAAAAAGCCTGTCCACACTTCACGAGGAGTGTGTGAATTAAGCCATAATCTTGCAGACATGATAAGTCCGGCAGAAAGTATTACTGCAATAAGAAACCAGATCAACGGAGTATGCATTTTTATTGACAGAATTACAACAAGCGCTGCAAGGGCACCAGCCCCGGTTGAGTGGATTGAGATTTTCCACCAGAAATTTATTACAGTAACAGCAATAGCCAGAAAGGCGACCGTTATTAAAAAGGATTTTATAAATTCAGGGATATGAAAGCGAAAAGTGATAAAACCCGTTACAGAATAGAAAAATGATGTAGTTAACAATGGGACTATTCTTTCCTGTCTTTTTTCAATGAACCAGGAGCTTATGATATTCCTGAATTTAAAATAAGGGATCAGCGAGAGCGGCAGGAAAAGATTATTGATCACTATTATTATCAGAAGTATCTTTTTTACTGTAAAGGGAATATAGCCTATAAGAGTAGGTGCGGAAAAGATGATGAGGATCCCATAGACCGTAATAAGCAAAGGATGAAAAACTATTGAAATAATTTTTGCCGGAAGATCGCCGGTATGTTTAATTCTTTCTGATGTCATCAGATCTCCTTTCTTAATCTGGCAACCGGGATATTAAGCTGTTCCCGGTATTTGGCAACGGTCCGGCGGGCTATCTGGTATCCTTTTTCCTGCAGTATTATGGTAAGCTTTTCGTCGGTGAGAGGGCGGCGTTTCTCTTCATTATTGATACAATCGCGCAGTATTTTTTTAATTTCCCTTGTTGAGACCTCTTCGCCGCTGTCGGTTTGTAATCCTTCCGAAAAAAAGAATTTCAGGGGATATATGCCAAAATGTGTTTGTATATATTTGCTGTTAGCAACTCTGGAAACTGTCGAGATATCGAGTCCTGTCATTTCGGCAACATCTTTCAGGATCATTGGTTTTAGTTTTGTTTCATCACCATCGATAAAATATTCCTGCTGGTATTCCAGTATTGCATTCATGGTCAGGAGAAGGGTGTTCTGCCTTTGTTTTATTGAATCAATGAACCATTTTGCAGAGTCGATTTTTTGTTTCACAAACTGTACTGCATCCTTCATCTCCTTTTTGCTTGTCTTATCCCTTGTGTAAGTCTTTAGCATATCGTTGTATGCGTTACTTAGCCTCAGCTCCGGAAGGTTGCGTGAGTTAAGGTGAAGGTCAAAGCCATCCTCTGAATGTTCAAGGATAAAATCAGGAATTATGGGCTGGGCAGATCTTGCAAAAGGATTGCTGAAAAGGCCTCCCGGTTTGGGATTTAGCTTAAGGATCTCTTCAATTGCTATTTTAAGGTCGTTTTCATTGATCCCCAGTCTTGTTACTATTTTATCGTAATGTCTTTTTGAAAATTCTGTAAAATACTGATCAATAATTAAATATGCCAGCTTCACCGGTGGTTCTTCATGGTCTTTTCTTTCAAGCTGAAGCAAAAGACACTCCCTGAGTGTTCTGGCCCCCACACCGGCAGGTTCCAGGTCCTGGATTATCTTAAGAACCTCTTCGAGTTCCTGTTCCGTTGTCTGAATATTTTGCAGAAATGCCAGATCATCGACTATGTTTGCAGGTTCCCTCCTGAGGTATCCGTCTTCATCAATATTTCCTAATATGTATTCCCCGAGAATCTTCTGTGTATCAGTAAGATCCCTCAGGCCCAGCTGTGCTTCAAGGTGTTCATGGAATGAGGAACCGGTAGAAAAGGGGATCTCGGCTCTCTTTTCATCATCCTTACTGTAATTACTTGTCTGCAGTCTGTAATCAGGGATATCATCATCCTCAATATAATCATCAAGGGTGAATTCATCCTGATCGGCATCATCATTGTCAAAAAGCTCATCATCATTATTATCTTCAGGAAGGTCATCTTCTTCAGGCCCCTCTTCAAGAGCAGGATTATCTTCCAGCTCTTTCTTTATTCGTTGTTCTATCTGCAAAGTAGGGACCTCCAGCAGCTTTATCATCTGGATCTGCTGCGGGGAAAGCTTTTGAAGCAATTTCTGTTGTAACTTCTGCTTTAACATCCTCCTGCTTTACGTGATAAAACGAAATGATATCTTTAAAACTCTGCGTTTTTTGGTGTCCGCGGGAATGGTATTACATCACGGATGTTAGCCATACCGGTAATAAACTGTATCATCCTCTCGAAACCCAGTCCAAATCCGCTGTGAGGAGCTGTCCCGAATCTCCTTATTTCAAGGTACCACCAGAGATCTTTTTCCGGTATCTTTAACTCCCTGATCCGAGTCACCAGCTTTTCATATATCTCTTCTCTCTGCGAACCTCCGATGATCTCCCCGATACCGGGAAACAGTACATCCATAGCTCCTACGGTCTTTCCGTCATCGTTCTGCTTCATG
>CAZKWD010000296.1:0-3440 GCA_964556175.1 uncultured Rikenellaceae bacterium | reverse complement strand
TCTTATCCTTACTCTGCTGAGCGGAAGGACATATTGTTCTTTTCTGTGTCCCCTTGGTATTGGGCAGGATATTTTCAGCAGGATTGGCGGTCGTATTAAGAAAAAGTTCAGAAGATTCGGATATAAGAAACCCTATACCATAATAAGGTACTCGCTCCTTGTAATAACATTGACTGTCACAATAATATGGGGAGGCTACCTTCTTACCCTGCTTGATCCATACAGCATATTTGGCAGATTCATGACATACTTTGCCAAACCTGTGGTCATTCTCCTGAATAATTTTGTTTCAGGAATACTTGGAAAATTCGATATATATACACTTAGTCATCTGGATATCGAAGGATTCCATTTGGCTGTATATTCAATACCTGCCGGATTTTTTATATTGGTGGGTTTGCTTTCCCTGACCAGGGGACGTCTTTACTGTAATATGATATGTCCTGTAGGCACTTTGCTGGGACTTCTGTCAAAAATTTCACTCTTCAGGATAAAAATCGACGAAAGCCAGTGTTCAAAATGCGGCCTCTGTTCTGTAGGATGTAAGTCGTCGTGTATAGATTTTCTTAAAACCCATGTTGATGTGAGCCGTTGTGTCGGCTGTTTTAATTGTATAAAAATATGTCCCGATAAAGCAATATCGTATGGCTTTGTAAACCTTAAGAGAAAAGCGCATAAAACAGATGTGAAGAAACGGAAATTCATTGCCGGATCCCTGGCGATGCTTTTTGGGCTTTCCTACACAGCACGAAGTCAGGATAAAAAAACTCCGGTACCGACAAAAGCATCAACAGTTAAGGAGGAAAAGACCTGTCCGGTATGTCCTCCGGGCGGGAATTCTATCGAGGATTTCAATACCTTTTGCACAGCCTGTTCCCTGTGTATAACTGCCTGTCCGAACGATGTCCTGCAACCAGCTCTTTTTCAATATGGTATAAAAGGAATGATGCAGCCCGTAATGGATTATCATAAAAGCTTTTGCACCTATAATTGTACAGTATGTACCGAGATATGCCCTACTAATGCACTTCATCCGCTGGTACTGGAAGCTAAAAAGCTGACACGGATCGGAAAAGCAAACTTCATAAAAGATAATTGTATAGTAAAAACAGAAAAGACAGCCTGCGGTGCATGTTCTGAAGCCTGTCCTACAAAAGCAGTATATATGGTCCCTTATGAAGGGAACCTGGTAATCCCGGAGACAAATAATGATATTTGTATTGGCTGCGGACATTGTGAATATGCCTGTCCGACAACTCCATACAAAGCAATTTTTGTAGATGGACTCCCATTGCATGAAGTTGCACAAAAACCTGAAACCGAAGAGCCGGATATAGAGATTCCGGTCGAATTCCCGTTCTAACAATTATTTGACATTATGGGACCTTCACATATTGAGCATATTGGTATTGCAGTAAGTAATCTTGAAGCTTCAATTGACATTTATGAAAAAACGTTTGGTTTGAAATGCTATAAAATTGAGGAGGTTCCGGAACAAAAGGTACGAACAGCATTTTTCAGGGTAGGTCAGACAAAAATTGAGCTTCTGGAATCAACAGATCCCGAAGGACCAATTGGAAGGTTCATTGAAAAAAGAGGTGAAGGAATACACCATATTGCCTTTGCCGTAAAAGATATTGATAAGCAATTGCAGCAGGCTGAAGAAAATGGTGTAGTGCTTATTGATAAATCTCCGAGGAAGGGTGCCGAAAACCTGGATATCGCCTTCCTTCACCCAAAATCGACTTCAGGAGTATTAATCGAGATCTGTGAGGATAAAACAACAAATAATTGAAACCAGTCATGAACAGCATGGTTGCTACAGCAGGTAATGCAGGTCCCGGGATAAGATCGGACTGTGAAATAACTCTGGAGCTTAAATCGACAGGCGGGATTGATATTGATCTGACATCCAGGGTCAAAACACTTTATGGTAAATCAATCACAAACCTTTCTAAGGAGGTCCTCAGTTTCTTTAAAATCAAGAATGCAAAAGTGAGGATAAATGATTCCGGAGCATTACCTTTTGTTATTGCTGCAAGGCTGGAATCCGCGATAAAAAAGCTGGTAAAAAATGATCTTGAATTTCTTCCTGAGCTTATAAAGGAGAACAGGTACACGACATCATCTGACAGGTTCAGATTCTCCCGGCTCTATCTTCCCGGAAACACTCCCGGCATGATGCTGAATGCAGGGCTGCATTCTGCTCATGGAATTATTCTTGACCTTGAAGACTCAGTTGCTCCCGAACGAAAGGATGAGGCCAGGATACTCGTCAGGAACGCACTCCGCCAGGTTAATTTTATGGGTGCCGAGAGAATGGTGAGGATAAATCAGGGCACCATGGGTTTAAAGGATCTGCAATCAGTAATACCACATAATGTTAATCTTGTACTGATACCCAAATGTGAGTTTCCTGATGAGGTAATAAATGTTGACAGTGAAATATCCTCCATACTAAAAAGAACAGGGATTAAGAATCCGGTTTTCCTGATGCCGATCATTGAAAGTGCACTTGGAGTGGAAAACTCGTTCAGCATTGCAAAGGCTTCAGCGAATGTTGTTGCCATGGCAATCGGCCTCGAAGATTTTACAACTAACCTTGGAGTAACCAGAACTACAGAAGGAAAGGAGTCGTTATATGCCAGAAGCAGGCTTATTATTGCTGCAAAGGCTGCGGGCATACAACCGATAGATTCGGTATTCTCGGATGTGGGAGATATGGAAGGACTTCGGCAGAATGTGTTGAATTCCAAAGCGATGGGATTTGAAGGAATGGGTTGTATACATCCCCGCCAGATAGCTGTAATAAATAATGGTTTTGCACCTGATGAAGCAGAAATAGAAAAATCGAAGAAAATTGTATCTGCATTTGAGGAAGCCAGGCAGAAAGGGCATGGCGTTGTTGCCCTCGGCTCAAAAATGATAGACCCGCCGGTTGTTGCCCGGGCTCAAAAAAATATTGATCTGGCAATAAGGCTGGGTAAATTATCAAAGAACTGGTTTAAGGAAATATCTTCACAAGAGAGCTAATAACTTATTGTTCAACAAAATGAAGGTAAAAAAAGTATTAAATGCAGCAGGCAGGGCTGTTCCACTCGAAATAAACGGTCAGTCTGTTGTACCTTTCAAAGGTGTCGGGAAACATCGGCCGGCAGGAGTGAAATATGCACCACCAATACCTACCTGTTCTGATTATCCCTCCGATGGAAATAAAGTGGTAAGTTCTCTTGCTGAAGCATTGAAGAAATGCGACCTTCGCAGCGGAATGACGATATCAACCCATCATCATCTGAGGGAGGGCGACCTTATCAGCAATAAGATATTTGAAATTGCATCGGAAATAGGAGTGAAAGACCTGGTCTGGTTTCCCTCAGCATCATTTCCATGTAATAATCCTGTTATCAAATACCTCGATGATGGAACCGTAAACAGAATAG
>CAZKWD010000295.1:0-3446 GCA_964556175.1 uncultured Rikenellaceae bacterium | reverse complement strand
TATCTGTATACCTCCGTAAAGGTTAAACTTTATCGGTACGTTTGCATCGTTACCGTAAAATGATGTTTTAGGGACAAGAAGGTGGTCAAGAGTGAATCCTGCCCAGATCCTGTCGTTATATGCAAGAGTTGAGAATGAAAAATCGATATCAGCAACATTATCAAATGGAGGAGGAGAAACAGACGGAGTTACTCCGCTGCCTGTCATCTGGCTGCTCCACACAAGTTTATATATATCAAGCCCCTGGTAATAAAACTTAAAATTTACACCTGGCCTTACATGCCATTCCCTGTTGATATTGAAGTCGTAAGAATAAAGCAGACCTATATTGGTTGTGCTCAGGTCACCTGAGCCCGCAACATCATAGGTTGCAAGAACGCCAATGCCTGAATTGAAGTTTATCAGCGCTTTGTCGAACGAGATGCTGTAGGTATGGAAAACTCCGGGGATGGCAGGCCACTGGTTCCTGTAGTTCATACTAAAACGGTATTCTTCAGTGGCTCCGGCAAAAGAGGGTGATAGATAAAGCGGATTGGCATAAAACTGGGAAAAAGTAGGATCCTGGCTGCAGATATCAACAATAAGGATAAAACTTAGAATAAATATATATTTAATCCTCTTCAGCAAGGTCACTCCCGTAAGTTTTACATTGACGAAAATAGTGAAATCCTGTCACAAATCATTAAATTAAACGATTTTTTCCATCAAATGTGTCATGTTTCATCAGGATTTTTAATGAACAGGGTTTTAATATAGACGAATGTCCGGTTTTTATTGACCAATGTAAAAAACCGGATATATGGGATTATAAGGCAGGTAAAGCTAGTTTTTAATGAGGGTTACATCTCCCATTTTTGTAAATGGCTCACCACTTACATATTTTCCACACACTTTCCAGACATAAACGCCGGGTTCGCTCAATGCTCCTTTGTAATAACCATCCCATCCTATATTTACATCATTGCTTTCAAAGATCAGGATACCAAGCCTGCTGAATATCCTTAACTGATATTCTGCAACACCTGAATATAAAGGATGGAATACAAAGGCAGATTCATCGCTCCTTGGCGAGTAATAGCCTCCGGAAGGACCGTTCGGATTGGGGATAAAAGCATTCGGGAAATTGACAAAATAACCTGAACCGGAAAAGACATTTAAAACAACAAGTGAGTCGGTGCATCCATATTCTGAGAAGGCAATAAGCTGAACATCATAATCGCCGTACTTACTGTATACATGTCCCGGTTCAAAGAGTTCCGACACTGTACCATCACCAAAATCCCATTTGTATTTCACGGCATTTGTGGAATAATTCATAAATATTATCTCATCATCGTGAAGTATGGCATCTTCGGGAGTAATTTCAAAGTTGGCAACAGGTTTGGGATGAACAAGAATATCAATGGAGGAGGATATCTTTTTACCATCAACCGTAAAAACATAGAGTGTGACCTTATATTCGCCTTCGATATCAAATAACCATTCCGTATTCCGGTTGGCCGAATAACCTCCATCATCAAAGATCCATCTGCAGGAATCCTGCGGAGGAATCATACTTTTAAAGATAACTTTCAGTGGGGCACAACCTTCTGTAACAGAGGCTGCAATCATATTATCTGACTGTTTTACTGCAATCTTAAGATTATTCCTTCCGGTTTTGTCTTCAATGATTAATCCCTCTTCTGAAATGTCAGGGATTTTAACCGAAGTTACACCATTTGTCTTCTGATCATGATGAATTCTTGCGGCATCCTCATCTGAAGTGATCGACACACCAGATTTTTCATCCTCTTTTGCTTTATAAACAGTTTCATTCTCCGCATCATCCCTTACAGCAGGTTTGACTGTTTCTTCCTTCTCAGTCTTATTTATTAATGGCGTGTTAATTTCGGTTGACACGGGAGCCTGCTTTGTTTGTTCATTTTTCCCGGGATCTGAAGAGAGAACAACAGCTATCAGAGCGCCTGCAATGACTATTCCTCCGGCATACCATACATTGAAACTGGCCACGTTAAAATGCAGGAACCGCCTCAGTATCAGCTTTCTCATAAGAGCCTTACTGATTGAGGGTGAAGGAATCACTTCCGCATTTCCCAGTTTATCCTGGAATAATTCCCTTAATGCCTTATCTTCCTTCTTATCTTTCACTCTTTTAAAATTCAATCTTAAATTTACTGGTTACTTGCAGGATAGTTACCCTTCAGTTTACGAAGCTTTTCAAGCTTTTCCCTGATCGCTGCCTTAGCCCTGCTGTACTGCGATTTCGATGTATTTGTATCGATACCCAGCATCTGGGCTATCTCCTTATGTTTATACCCTTCAACAGCGTAAAGGTTAAAAACCATCCTGTAACCTGTAGGAAGTTCATTCAATACCCTGAACAGCTCATCAGATGTAAAGAGATCCTCCTCAAAACTGGAAACCCCTGACTCAACTGATACAAATTCCTCAATTTCAACATAATACCTGAACTTCAGGTGTTTATGATAATGAGTAATTGCGGTATTGACTGCAATCTTCCTTAACCAACCTATAAAAGAACCTGTTCCTGAATAATCCTTTATATTAAAAAATATCTTTAAAAAACTTTCCTGCAAAATATCTTCAGCCTCAGCTTTATCGGATGCATACCTCAAACACACCCCAAGCAAAAAATGCGAATACCTGCTATAAAGCTCCTGCTGCGCCTTTCTTTCATTCCTTGCGCAACCTTCAATTATTTGCTGGTCACTCATCATATACTGAGGACATTTTTAAGACAACCCATGAAAAAAAATGGTTGCATTATCTGAAAAATTAATTCAAAATAAGCAATTTCGCCAGACAATATAACCTAAATCAATGATAAAGGTCATTAAAAAAAGAACCCGAATCATTTTAATTAGCATACTTTTAAACCAAATATGAATAATCATTACAGGTCATGTTCAACAAATTAATTGCTTCAATATTACCTTACTTCCCCAAAAAGTTCGTCTGGATCTTTTCACGCTCATATATTTCGGGTGAGACCATTGATGATGCAATGCGTGTATCGAAGGAACTCAACAGTAAAAATATACTGGTTACCTTTGATGTACTCGGGGAATTCATAAAAAATCTTGATGAAGCGGAAGCCAATAAACAGGAATATCTTAACCTGATAGATATATCATTTAAAAACGGGAAAAACGGGAATTTTTCTGTCAAGCCCACAAGCTTCGGTCTCCTGATCGATAAAGAGGTTTGTTACCGGCATATAAAGGAGATAGTGCTTAAAGCTGCCTCATATGACGGTTTCATCAGAATAGACATGGAAGATTCCCCCTGCACCGACCTTGAGATAGAACTCTTCCGCAGACTCAAAGCTGAATTTCCTGCAAATGTAGGACTTGTTGTACAGGCCTATCTTAAGAGGACGCTGGATGATCTGAAAGGCATGGCTGATCTGAATAGTGAAGCCATTC
>CAZKWD010000294.1:0-3460 GCA_964556175.1 uncultured Rikenellaceae bacterium | reverse complement strand
CTCTGCTCTTAGCTCTACGCCCTTAGCCATTTCAGATTCAAGATTCAAGATTCAAGATTCAAAATTCAAAATTCAAAATTCTTTTCGACGCAGTCGACCCTGATTAATAAATTTTTATCCTCCCCCTTTTGGCTTTAGTCATGATTATAAATACTTTTGTACAGTATAAGCAACTATTTTAAAAATGGCATCCCGACGGCATAATTCACTTAAGGCAATAATGTGGGATTATAACATTACCGTTGATGAACTTGAGATGCTCATAAACGGTGATGCCGAAAGAGCAGGTCATTATACGGCTGCAACTCTCTTTATAAAAATGGCATCCGGTTTGCCCTGGTTCACAATTCTCGAGATTTTTGGGGCAGAAAAGGTAAAAGAGCTGATGACCGATGAGGTTATGGAAAAAATCTGGCCTGAAAAGGTGCAACAAAAATACAGATATGTCAGGAAAAGACTACAGGAAGTTTTACAGGATACAGAATAAAATTTTTCAGGTACTGAAACCCGTGCTTGCGGATTTTTATCTCACCGGAGGTACGGCACTGGGACGTTTTTTCCTTAACCACCGCTATAGCGAGGATCTTGATTTTTTTGTTAACTCTGATCCTGGTTTTCAGAAAAAATTATTACTGATTGAAAAAACCTTAAATAATGAAGTTACCCTGTTGCGGGAACAAACAGTTGTATATGAAGATTTTGCAAGATATTATATTGAAACTGAAAACTCCTTTCTGAAAATTGAGTTTGTTAATGATGTTCAGTACAGAAGCAGCAAACCACTCAAATCGGAATTTTGCCTCATAGATACTCCCCTGAATATTCTGGCGAATAAGCTGACGGCAGTTATCGGACGCGATGAACCAAAGGATATTTTTGATATTTATGCTCTGGCTCAGAGCTACAGTTTTAACTGGATGGAAGTTTTCTATGAGGCAAAGAAGAAAAATATAATAAATGAAATTGACATCGAACAACGGATAAGATCATTTCCGGTTGATCTCATAAACGATGTTGATTGGTTGCTCAAACCTTTTGACAGGGAGCATTTCAGGAAAGTGATTTTAACCATTGCAAACGACTTTATATTAGGACGTGATAATTCAGCCGGAAAGGATCAGATCCATATTAAGCAGGCCATTTTACTGCCGATATATAAATAAAATGTATTTGCAGTCCTGCCTCCTGAATATGAAAAACCCGGCAAAATGATTAACTGTTATCTTCAATATGTCGAATCAAGCTGGAATTCATAACGACGCACTAATTAATCTCAGATCCTGCATAAAAGACCCAGGACCCAGGGATCAAATCTTTCTTCCTGCTACTTACTTCTTACTATACACTATTCCACCGGGTGTAGTCAATAACCGTTTCTTCAATCTTCCGTTTGATATCTTTCCATTTGAGATCAGGGTCTTTTAACAGAACAGGGAATTCGGATTCTTCCACATCTTCAAAATAAATAAGACTTTTCAGAACAAGCAGATCGCTCTTTTGATTATACTTCTCAAGATAAAATCTTAACAGCGCTTTAAGATCATATTTGTCAAGAAGATAATAAATATCTATAAAATCTTTAATTCGCTGGCCGCTTGTTGATATTGCATTAAGCTTCATGGCAATTATGTCCTGTTCCGACAGAATATTAATATTATCTTCGGTAACCGGGTCATTTATCAAATGATATCTGTGTGCAATTATATCGACTTCTATATCATCGATAGCTCCCCTGAGTGTATTACGGGCTGAAAATAAAAGAACAAAATCAAAATCCTGATTAATATTTTCCAGCATCTGTCCGGTATCAAAAGAGAAGTCGGAGAAGAGATCTAAATCGGCTGATTTCCTGTGACCATTATATAATGCGAGTGCTGTGCCTCCGGCGAGATTAAATCCCTTAAGATATTCTTTCGATTGCAACGACCTCAGGAGTTCCAGAGTTGAGGCATCGACTGCTTCCTTGTATAACATCTGAATTCTGTTTTTGACCTGCCAAAATATTTTGATGCAAAATTGAGAGTCTTGGGATCCATATAGTTCAGATCAAGAAGTATTTTTTCAACCTCCTTTTTCCCGTAATAACTGAGTAAAAAGGCCACTTCATCAAGAGTACCCAAACTGAAGATCCTTTCTATAACAAGTCTTTTTGAAACAGCTTTTCCGGGTTTGATATCAACATCCCAGAAATAACTCTGTTTTAAAATGTCTGAAATATCTTTCTCTCTGCTCATAACTATCTATAAATATAGTAAAAACGGCATAAAAATCAAAATGTACAAAGTTTAATGTTTAGCAATCAACATCAAGCATTACAGTTGCGGTTCGTGGTTTGAGGGGATAAGCCGTTTGGGTGATTGCGGATTGCGGATTGCGGATTTATACTGTCCATCCCTCTCGCTCTCCTGCCCTCCTTAACTGCTTTTAGGAGTGAGGGCAAACCGAAAATAGCCTTTTAGTTTAGCGTTAATCCTTGGTGGAACAGATGTTTTTCTGGTGATTTCCTTTATATCTTTTTGATTTCTTCGATAAAAGTTTTCCTTTCCATTTTCAAATGTCGTAGTACTTGCTTCACAATAAATTCCGGGACCGGATCAATATGAGTTTGTATGGTAATTGGCCTGTCCATACCGGATTTTGACTATTTCTCGTGGCCACCTCTGCCTCTGGAATCTTTTATGATATTTAATCCCTGGCTTGCGAGAAATTTGCGAAATTCTTTTACGGGAATGTTGGACAATTTCCTTGTTGACATTCCGGCCTTATTTTAAATGAAAACAGGTAAACCTACTTCCTGGTGGTAAGTACTTACAGGATATTTGTCAAATATTTCAGATACATATTCATTGTCTTTTATTACCGCTGTAATACTTGGTGCTAAGATTTTCTTCGGCTTTTGAGCTGATCCTTTCAGTTTCCAGCCTAAGCCGGTTAAAACCTTGCCCAGTGTTTTCTTTTTAAGAATATAATCAACAAAATCTTCAAAAACTATTTCGAAAGATTTCCTGGATTCTTCTAAATTATTACCATATCCGGTCAAATCCAGATGAGGGGAATAAATGAAATGAACATCATTTTCATCCTTGAAATGAAACAGCAGAAGCCTTACTTTAACACTTGCTGACCTGTCTTGATATTTACCCTCAAAAATATATTGTGCCATAATACTTATTAATTAATTTCAAAGTTAATTAAAAAAATTCTGAATCAAATGGTATGAACCCCAGAACAGCGCCTCCGCTGAGTAGCTTCAGCACTCGCGGAAGCTCTGGACTCAAAAAACGGTGCAAGCACCGAGGAACCGATCCGCCATTTGGCGGAGAGCTCGGCGTAGCCAAACGACAACTCCGCTGACGCGGATTTAGCTTCGCTGAGCTCGCAAATGATTCTACTCATCTCCGCTGGCGCGGATTTAGCTTCGCTGAGCTCGCAAATGATTCTACTCATCTCCGCTGGCGCG
>CAZKWD010000293.1:0-3463 GCA_964556175.1 uncultured Rikenellaceae bacterium | reverse complement strand
TTACAAAATCCCTTCTGGACTCATATTTATTTTTTTCTTCTTTCATTTCTTAGCTTGTAAATATTTACTACAATCTGCTTCACCTTTGCAAATACCCAAACCCGGACAATTACTGCAATCATTTGTATTGCTGATTCTTTTGCCCAATGATATAGCAACAAATGCCAGGAGAGAGCCCATTATAATCCTGATCAACCTCTTCAAAAAAATTGCTCTCGGAATTTTGTTATCCATCTCTACATTTTGTGTCATGTTTCTGCTGTAGAGACGCTGCATGCAGCGTCTCTACTACTACCATATTGATTATCATTTCCTTTTAAAAACATACAATTTCGAATCTGCCGAATTTGCACCATATATTATCTTTCCGTCTGCAGATGCCACATCAAGTGGGGTTGAAGCAACAAAATCATTTACTGATGACACATACTCAACAAATCCTCCAATAGCTCCTAAAATTTTTATCCTGTTTATTCCCTTTTCGGCTGTAACAAAACCTTGTGGCACTACAGTAAAATGGGCCGGATTACAACATCCGCAGAAAGCCTCAGGGCCATATCCGGGTTCTCCGAATGATGATACGAAAAAGCCGTCAGTTGTCCATGTTTCAATTCTGAACTTTCCGGTATGTGCCATATACAGCCTGTTATCCTCAGTCAGATATACATCAAAATAGGGACTCGGTATGAGTAACTTCTCGCCAAAATGTCCGATCATTGCATGTACTTCACCATCTTTTTTAATAATAAAGACGATCTTGTTTCCTGCATCAGCAATTGCCAGATAATCTTTATTGGCAGATGCTGAGGTAATTATGCAGTTTGCCTCATAAGGCCCCCACTCACTTATTATTTCACCACCCGGGCTGACAAGATAAATCACCTCTTCAGAGGCTGCAAAAAGAGTATCACCATTCATTGCCAGGGCTGTGATTCTGGTTGGTGTTTCAATTTGCCATAATTTATTCAGCTGATTATCGTAACTGACAATAAAAGATTCTCCTCCGGCATATATATTTCCCTCTGTAGTTGCTGTAACAGCCTTCAATCCTTCCTGAACGTCAATCACCGTAGATATTTGCCATTTATCACCAGGCACAGTATCGTTAATGCCGGTTACAGTTTCTGCCGGCTTTCTGTCTCTTTTTACAGTATCATAAACAATGTATCCAATAAATACCAGGATTATCACCAGAGAAAACAGAGCCAGAATTTTCTTTTTGGCCATAATTATCAGTTTTTACCAACATAAAGTGAAACCATGTTACGCGAATCCCTCATTATGAGGTAATTACCAGCCAGGGCCATCGGTCCCCATGCTTCAATTCCGTCAAGGATCTTGTACTGTGACATGAGCGAGGCGCCTGATGATCCCAGTTTAAATATATAAAGGGTTCCCTCATCATCAAGCAGGAACATCCTGTCACCGCTGACGATATATGGTCCCAGGCCTCGTCCATAGCGACTTTCCTTGCCACTCGACCATACAGGTGTTCTCAGGTCAGAAATATTATAGCATACCAGCTGTTTCTTAAGGGCGCCTGCGTTTTCAGGCATCACTGTCCACAAAAGATCGCCGGTGATAATAGGCGTATGCTGGTCGCTGGATGCTCCCTCCATTGCCTTGTGCATTTGAACAACAGTTGCGGAGAAGGATGATCCGTCATAATTGATCCGTAATCTTGCTCCTCCCGCACCATAGCTGCCAAAAACAGCTATCTCATTATTCTCAAGAAGCAGGGGAGAGGCAGCAGATGTTGACGGATTCCATTCTGATGTTTGCCACAGCAATCTGCCTTTATCATTACCCTCTGCCGATATTCCGCATACTGCACCTATAGCATTATAAACATACATTTTCTTTCCATGTATTGTCATTGGCATTATTGATCCATGCGACATTCTCAGGGTGTCAGGATTCGGGGTTCTCCATAATTCCTCTCCCGTTGCACAATCAATTCCAATCATAAGAGCTTTCCCGCCGGGTGCCAGTACGGCAACTCCATCATCTATAAGGGGGCATTGCCCCGTATACCAGTCAGGAGTTATTTGTCCTTTTCTGCTTCCAGGTATGCCGAACTCCTTTTCCATGTCAAGGGTCCAGAACAGATCACCTGTCAGCGGATCGACACACATAACATGAGACCTCGGACCAATAGATACAAGATATTTGTCAGTTACGGCCGGAATAGTCCTGGAATACCCGTGGTTTCGCTTAACATCAACATAATACCAGCGTCTCCAAAGCTCAGTACCCGATTTAAGTGATAAGCACCGTAGCATGTCTGCTTTTATTCTTTCATTGTAATCAAGAATGTAAACTCTTCCGTCATATACTGCAGGGCCCGCATATCCTTCACCTAATTCAATCTCCCATGCCACAGGTGGTCCTGCTGAATCCCACGACTCTGTAAGTGGAACGGTGTCATGGTTAATATTATCAAACAGGGCTCCCCTGAACCGTGGCCAGCTTCCTGTAACATGTTCGTCGATACTATTCATGTCATTAAAAAATTCTCCTATGATAACAGTATCAGATCGGGGTTCGATCTCCGGCCTGTTATCCATACCCGGGATCCTCTTGATAATTTCCGCAGGATAATGATCTCCGGCAATCCACCATACCGCGGGGACAGCAAAAAAAACTGCCGTGATCCCTGCTATGATTTGTTTATTTATCCTTCCGGGAATCATTTAATTTTTTTTTCAATGGTTATTTATTTCTTTATGTTAAAGGCCATAAGGGCCTCTCCATGCCTGAGATAAAGAACACCATTATTAATGACCGGATGTGCCCAGTAGGGTCCGCTACCTTCTTTAATTCTAAAACTGCTTATCAAATTAAATTTTTCAGTATCAGGTTTGAGTAAGCCGACATTCCCATGTCTTTCATCATAAATATAGAGAAGACCTTCTGCTGCTATTATTGATCCTTTATTATTCCAATGTTCTTCCCACATCTTCTTTCCGGTATTCCACTCAACGCAGCACCAGTTTCCATCACCGTTGCTTATCCAGCTTGCTCCATAAAGATATCCGTCAATGAGGACAACACCACCATGGTGAACATCGAGAACTTTATCTGTCCATTCAACAGTAATATTGTTGCCATCTTCAGAAAGGCTTAACATTACTGCACCGGTATCATATCCGCCTGTCACATATATTTTCCCGTCTTTATAAATAGGTGTGACGCATTTTATCAAAGGCAGACCAGGCCATTGATTATGATATCCGGAATGATCAACCGTCTCCTCATGTTTTATCTTCCACAGGATTGCTCCCTCTGATGCATCTACTGCAAAAATATATGAAAGTGAAACATTTACGATCATTTTTTTACCTGCATAATCAATTAAAACAGGAGAGACATATCCTGGTTTGGAATCAATACTTTCTGATTTCCAGATCAATTCGCCGGTGGTCTTATCAAGCGCAATAGTCATTGTTTCAGGTCCCCCGGG
>CAZKWD010000292.1:0-3469 GCA_964556175.1 uncultured Rikenellaceae bacterium | reverse complement strand
TATTGCGGCGGGCCAAGTACAGTAGTATAAGGATTGGCTGCTGTCTCAAGACATGTTAGTCCGCAGGCAATAACAAAGAGACAGAACAAAAAACTTCCAAAGGTCTGGATCAGTGTGGCAGGAAGCATCAGGAAAGCCCCACCTGCAAAAAGAAGCAGGCCGAAGATTATTCCCCTTTTATACCCGTAGCGCTGCATAAGCAGACCTGCAGGAATAGCCATGAAGAAATAACCGCCATAAAAGACAAACTGGACAAAAGCCGATTTGGCCTTCGACATACTTAGCAGTTCCTGGAAATGTTTGTTCAGGACATCGAGACATCCGTGGGCAAATCCCCACAGGAAAAAAAGACTCGTGATAAGTATAAAGGGAACCAGATACTCCTGGTAAACAAGCTTTTGCCTTTTGCTGCTGACGGTTTTGCCATTAGTCATATACATCCTGTATTAGATCAATACAAGATTGTTATGATTTATGACTTTTCCAAAATATTATTTAGAAAAGGATTGTTTACAATCTGTGTATATTAAGTCCGCCGCTGATCTCAAATATCATTCCGGTTGAAAAATCCCAGTCTCCCCGTGCTAATGATGCAACAGCCCTGCCTATATCTTCGGGTAATCCCCATCTTCTTTGAGGTACAACACCTTCTTTAACGTAGGAATTATATTTATCCATCATAATCGCTGTCATATCGGTCTGGATAATACCGGGTCGAACTTCATAAACATGTATATTTTCTTTTGAGAGCCTGTCGGCAAAAATCCTGGAAGCTGAGCTGAGCCCGGCTTTTGAAATACAATATTCGGCTCTGTTGACAGCTGATATTTTAGCCAGGGCGGAGGTAATAAATACTATTACTGGCTTATAATCAGATAATTGCTGCTTAAGATAAATCATTTCTTTTGCAATCTTCTGTGCAAAGAAAAAGGGCCCCCTCAGGTTAATGTTCATCACCCTGTTATAGCTCTCCTCTGTTACCTCAAGAAGATCGTCAGGCTTAATGGGAGCCACCCCCGCATTGTTTACCAGGAAATCTATCCTGCCATATCTCTCAAGGATATTTGAAACAACCTCTGTTTGACTGGCGATACAGGAAATATCGAGCCCGACAGGGAAAAATTCCGAACCTCTTTTTTCAACTTCAGAATTAAGGATTTCCATCCCTTTGCTGTCGGTAGAACGGGCTATTGCGGCGATATCAAAACCTTCAGATGCCAGGGAAATTGCAACTGCCCTCCCTATCCCCCTGCTGGCACCTGTAATAACAGCAACGGGTTTGTGATTCATACAGAATATTATTACCTGATATTACAGAAATCAGGCGGTAAAGGTAATAATTTAGATAATATGGTCAACATGCAGGATTATACTTTTATAATTTCACAATCATTAGCCTATCTGAAGAAAAACCTGTTGCCGCTGCCAAACCTTGGATTGACCACATTATTATATATCGACCCGAAGGTATAAGTTATCTCCACACCGCCTTCCAATCGGTATTTGGTGGCAAGTTCTTTCAGCTGTAACAATCTTTCAGCCTCTGAAACATCTCCTTTGCTAAGATTGATTTGATCGTTGATGTGAGCTGCCCTGCCAATTATTCTCATTGATAATCCCCTGAAGATCCTTACGTTAATAAATGAATTAATTTGAATTCTGTTTTTGGAAAAATCATTAAAATAGTTAAAGCCTGTGAGTGAAATATTTATCGATCCCCATTTTTGCTGTACTTCGTATGCAACACCAAGGCTTTGTTTGAAAAGATGATCGTATGTTTTATTGAATACTGTGGAATCGATATAGTTATTATACTGATAACCTGCACTGTACAGGATCCTTAATTGCCTGTGGGTAGCTTCTGCATATGGAAAAATATCATATTCAATTGAAGGCAGGATTTCGGTCATAAAATTGTAGTTTCCACGGGTTGATGATGCGATGTCCCATTTTAAGCCTGCTGACCAGTGATCTCCCAGGCTCTTTACAAAAAGGTTATTCATTGATGTCGAATTCGATGTATAATTGTAAGTGATGACCGAATCTGTATTTGGATACTCAATATATTTTTCTGCCTGATAAAAATGATCCATTTCAATTTCAAGTTTAATATCCTGTGTAACTTTGGAAATATTGAATGAATTCCTAAAGGTTAGTTCCTTCTGTGCCTCTTCTGTTTCATACTGTGGTTCAGTAGATAATTCAAATACCCAGTGATCCCACCTGTCTGTCACCTCTTCTGATTCAAGTTCTTCATTATGTC
The DNA here is from genome assembly GCA_964556175.1 of uncultured Rikenellaceae bacterium. Lineage (GTDB taxonomy): Bacteria > Bacteroidota > Bacteroidia > Bacteroidales > VadinHA17 > LD21. The sequence continues at coordinate 1,206 of CAZKWD010000292.1, read as the reverse complement.
TGATCTCAATCTCATCGAACAAGGGTGTTTTTGCGACATACCTCATCAAACCCATTTTGAGAAGATCTGTTCTTTTCTGTCTTATAATTGTACTTGTCAGATCAGGGCTCGAAGTATATGCGAGGGTGTCGTCCATACCATTGAAATTATGCTGCCCATGAAACGTATATGTATACTGTCTTCCGCCACTCCCGGCATTCTGTTCTGTAACTAGTATAACTACCTGGGCATCACGAACATCCCTTACATAATTAATATAAGGTATCTCCTGCCTTGTATAATTCATATCACAGCTGCGGCAGTCAAGAAAAATTTTTACTGCATTCTGTCTTAAAGTATCTGGCTGGTTTTCCTTTTCCTGTCCTGCTACTGCATTCGAGATTAAAATCAGAAGAAATATAATTATTGTATTCCTGAGTAGCAACCTTTTCATATTTAGTATTTTGTAAATTATTATTATGTATCATTTAACAATGATTTTTTCTGTCATCCAGGGCTCCAAAGATGGGGATTTATTGCCACCTATCAATAATTCAGATGGATAAGCAGGCCTGAATTAATTTTTTTTAACACTCTTTTTTCCTGAAGTTGACCGATCGCGGGCTGAGCCATGATCTTCGGAAAAGTGACCCAGTATAATAACCTGTCACTTTTACTATAACAAGGAATCTGATAAAAAGTTTAGGGATAAAAAAGAATAGAAGGCCGATCAACCCTGTAATTATTCCTGTTACCAGGTTGTCAGCTATCGTGATTGATTGCATAAGGACTCTTTTAAATCCTGTTTCATGCTTGTGAATATATAAATGTCTTGATATCTGAACCTCACACTTAGTAACTGCTGTGGTCCTCATATCTGCCCTTGTGCTGCCTCCATGATTATGTTCCACGGTAATGTCATTGAAGAAAGATATTTTCCCTCCGGCATCTCTGGCTCTGCTACACAGATCAACGTCTTCATAATACATCCAGAAATCCTCGTCAAATCCTTTCAGATTGTCAAAAATTTCTTTCCGTATCATCATAATCGATCCTGAAACCCAGTCGGGGAATATTATGCTTTGATCTCTGTTTTTACTGCCGGAGGATTCAGGGCCTCTTCCGCCGGTCATTTTTTTATGCCAGGGGAAAGAGCCCATAGCTTTGCTCTCCTTACCGTTTTCCCTTACCTGCCGGCATGAGATGATAAAAAACGAAGGATCAGAC
>CAZKWD010000291.1:0-3470 GCA_964556175.1 uncultured Rikenellaceae bacterium | reverse complement strand
CAATTAGTGGAAACCTTAAATCAAAAAAAATTGCACATCCTCACTGGATATTTTCAGTATATAATCTTTTTGGCAGACAGAATGTTTACTCTGTTTATTTCAGGAATGAGCATGACAGGATACAGGGATATAAACTATCGGTATTCGGGCAGGCTATTCCATCTGTATCATTCAATTTTGACTTTTAAGAATTATGAAATCAAATAAATACATAGCATTATTTACAGGTTTTCTGGCTATAAGCAGCTGTATCACACAATTTGTTCCTGAAACCAGTGAGAATGATACTATGCTGGTTGTTGAAGGTATGATAACCGATCAGCCGGGTGTTTATACTGTGAAATTATCAAAGTCGCTTCCTCTTTCAACTGATGAAAATACAGAAGTACTTACCGGATGCACTGTGACTATTTCCGACGATCAGGGAAACTGGGTAAGTCTGTATGAAAAAGCACCGGGAACCTATGTGACAGGCGGAGTATTCAGGGGATATGTAGGGCGAAAATATAAATTACTCATAAATACAAACAATCCTGATCTTTCATATAATTCTTATGAATCGTTATTAATGGAAATGAAACCGGTGCCCCCCATTGATACTTTGTTTTATGAAAAAATTACTACTGTGGTAACATTAAATGGAAGACCACGGGAGCAGGAATGTCAGGTTTATCTGAATACTGCTGATCCTGATGGTATATGCAAGCACTACAGATGGGATTTTTCCGAAACATGGATGTTCCGGCTTCCTTATGATGTTCCTAACCAGATATGCTGGATATCAAATAATTCGAACTCCATTTTTATCAAGAATACATCAGTTTTATCTGAAGACAGAATAGAAAAATTACATGTAAACTATATTTCAACAAGGACTGACAGGCTGTCAGAGAGATACAGTCTGCTGGTAAACCAGTATTCGCTTAATGAAGATGAGTATAATTACTGGGAGAAGTTACAGAATGTCACTGAAAACGTTGGAAGTCTTTATGACATTACTCCTGTTTCAATACCCGGTAATATTTACTGTATAGAAGATCCATCCGAGCAGGTACTGGGGTATTTCAGTGTATCCGCAAAGACCTCAAAAAGGATCTTCATAGAAGATAATTTTGCAGGTCTGGCATATCTGTATGACCAATGTCCCTCCGATACAGTATTCGGACATGGACCAGCACCCGACGGAATTGGAGTATCATATTGGCTCATAATTGACAATTCATTTGATTTCATCAACCCTTACAAAGTATATACAATGTTTAAGGGTTGTGCCGACTGTACAATTAGGGGTACCAATGAAGAACCCTCATTCTGGAGAGATGAAGAATAATAAATGATAATCTGAATATAGCGTTAAATGATTCACAATTTTAAAAAGGTTCTTTTTACTCTTTTTTGCGTCCTGTATACTATATCCAGTTTTGGACAGGGACGTGTTGTAAGCCTTGATTATATCACAGGCAAGTTCGATGAGTATGTTAAGTCTGTTCCCGGGGAGGAAATCTATATTCATACCGACAGGGAAGGTTACATTGCCGGAGAAGAAATGTGGTTTAATGTTTATTTGGTTGACAGACAAAGTTCCAAACCTTCGCCTTACAGCAGGATCGTTTATATAGAGCTGATGAACAGGTATAATAATCCGGTGTTGCAGAAAAGAATCATGGTTGAGAATGGGTGTGGTCCCGGGCAGGTTGTCCTGCCAGACTCTTTAAGCTCAGGCAATTATACATTAAGAGCATATACAAACTGGATGAAGAACTTCCTTCCGGCAAATTGCTTTATGAAGGATATAAACATATATAATACATTCAGCAGCCGCGCCTTTAAGGTTAAACCAGGCTATAAAAACATAACACCGGAAAGCCCTGTAACAAGAAGAGTAATACGGCTATCCGATGATGAATTTACCCTGGAAACAAAAAGGAACGGATCAGGAGACCTGGAGGTTGCGATACATACAAATGATGTATTCCGGTCACGGTATGGTAATGTGTATTATCTGATAATGCAGACTCATGGTATTATAAACTTTAAAAATACAGTGAGGATATCAAGTGATAATACCACCGTAAATATCCCAGGGCAGAACATCTTACATGGTATAAATCATATCACTCTTATTGAGGCGACAGGAGAACCGGTTTTTGAGAAATTTATTTATACACCGGCTAAAAACAACAAATATCTTACAGTTAATACTTCTGGTGAATATGAGAGAAGAGATAAAATATCACTTGACATAAGTATTAATACAGAAATAGTGCCGTCAACTGAACTGGTTAACCTCAGCCTGTCAGTAGTTCCTGAGAATAAGGGATTTTCATCTGCTGATATTGATGATTACATGGTTTTCGGAACTGAATTCGGCATTATTCCTGAGAGTATAAAAAATAAAAAACTAGATGAAATAGATCCCGGTATATTGAACCAGTTCCTTTCAACCCTTAAAAGCAACTGGATAAACTGGGATGTTATTTTATTTGATGATATTCCTACATACAAATACGGGATTGAAAAAGAGAATCATTTTTTGACAGGAAGTCTGGTAAACAGAAGTACCCTGAAAGGAGATGCAGGTGAATATATTTTTCTCTCAACTCCGTCGAAAACAGCCTCTCTGCAATATGCATTGACCGATTCAACCGGTAAATTTGTATTTGGTATCCCGGTTATGGAAGGGGTTAGCGATTTGGTTATTCAGCCCGAAAAGGTGATCCGGAACAATTCCATAAAAATGGAACCATCATTTTCAGAAGTTGTTTATCCATTTGCAGGGACGGATTTTTCCAACAGAGAAACGCCGGCGTATGTATCTGACCTGAGTGCACACTACCAGGCCGCTAAAATTTATGGAACATCACATATTGGAAACACTTTAAAAGATACCATTGCCCTTCGTACGATAAAACGATTCTATGGGAAACCCGATATAGAACTGGTTATGGATGATTATATTAAACTCCCGGTAATGCAGGAAGTTTTCTTTGAACTTCTTCCGGGGATTTCTATGAGAAAGAAAAAATCAGAATATGAGATTTCAATATACGATTTTGTGGAGAACAGGACATATAACAAACCACCCGTTCTTTTTATTGATGGCGTACTGATCAATGATCCTGCGCTTATTGCCAACCTGGATCCTGATCTTGTAGAAAAAATTGATGTTGTGAAGGATGTCTATTTTATTGGTGATTATTTATTTTTCGGGATTATTAATTTAATAACTGAAGCGGGAGATTTTAGTAATGTAGCTTTGCCTGACCATGCTATAAGACTACCATACAGGGTAACCGAACCTGTTAATGCTTTCTTATCACCCGATTATGCAGCACGGGAATCTAAGCAGAACAGAATACCGGATTTCAGAAATACACTCTACTGGAATCCCTCTGTTAAAAAGGAAACAAGCAATAAAATATTGGTCGAATTCTGCGCCTCAGATCTGCCAGGTGATTATGTGTTAGATA
>CAZKWD010000290.1:0-3483 GCA_964556175.1 uncultured Rikenellaceae bacterium | reverse complement strand
GTTGATCTGAAATTGCTATATTTGAATGAAATAATCCGATATGTCTGTACTCAGCGATATTAAAAAACCTGTTGAAAAGGAGATGGATGAATTTGAATCCTACTTCAGCAGGACCATGAAAAGCAATATCCCTCTTCTGAAAATAATTCTCAATTATATCCTCAGACGCAAGGGAAAACAGATGAGGCCCCTGCTGGTTTTCCTTACCGCGAAACTTAATGGGACTATATCTGAGGCTACCTTTGTGGCTGCAACTCTTGTCGAGCTTCTTCATACTGCATCTCTGGTACATGATGATGTAGTTGATAACGCACATGAACGTCGCGGGGCTTTTTCTGTAAATGCTTTATGGAACTCAAAAATTGCGGTCCTTGTGGGCGATTATATGCTTTCGAAAGGCTTGCTTATCAGTGTTGAAAAAAGCCGTTACGATATGCTGGAGATAGTCTCTGAGGCAGTAAAATCAATGGTGGAGGGAGAATTGCTGCAACTGCAAAAGTCAAGAAAGCTTAACATAAAAGAAGAGGATTATTATAAGATCATTATCAGCAAAACAGCTGCTCTGATCGCAGCATGCACTGGAACGGGAGCGAGATCTGTGACCGAGGAACCGGATACTATCCAGTTGATGAAGGACTTTGGTGAAAATATAGGCATCGCATTCCAGATCAGGGATGATATTCTTGATTATGAGGTAAACGGATTAACCGGAAAAACAGTGGGGAATGATATAAAAGAGAGGAAAATAACCCTTCCGTTGATCAACTCACTTGAGCTTGCGTCATCACTTCAAAAGAGACATATCCTCTCAATAGTAAAAAGGGGAAAAAAGACAAAAAAGGAGATCAATGAAGTAATAAGCTTTGTTACCACTACGGGCGGACTGGAATATGCCGAGTTAAAAATGAACCAGTACCGCGATAAGGCACTGGCAATTCTTGATTCTTATCCCCAATCAGACGTCAGGGATTCTCTGACAAGTTTTGTTTATTTTACGACCTCCCGTAATAAATGATACTATTTCCTGATCAACCAGCCGCTTCAAGCTCTATCTTGGCGACCTTCTCCATGTCTTTCTGGTAATATCTTGACCCAAAATAAAATAGTACAGCGCCGATAACAAGCATCGGCGGCAAAATAGAAAGTGCGGTTTCAATATTTGTTTTATCATATATTAGGCCCACAATCATGGGTGACATTGCAGATCCCAGCAGGTTTTGCACAATGACTGCGATAGCATATGATGTTGCTCTCAGCCCGGGGTGAATTACATCCTGCGTAACAGCCGCGGCTCCGGCAATAAAACCTATTATCAGAACTCCCATTAATAAAAGTAGTGCATATTGAAGAGGTCCGGGATTAAGGTGCAGGGCAATAAACAGGACAATAGCAGTAGCCATTGTTGAGATAGCCGGATATAGCAGTCGTGCATTTTTCTTTTTTTTCTGCCATGCATCTGTCAGGTATCCGCCAATAGGAGCCCCCATCAGCGCAAGAACCATTACAACACTTGCTTTCATACCGGCCTTATCCATAGGCATTCCCTGGACATTCTGAAAATATGTCGATAGCCATGTTATAAGGGCAGTTGTTACAAAAACTACCGCTGCCATGCCAAAATAGGTGAAAATGACTGATGGTCTTGTTATAAATTCCCTGACCATATCTTTCTTCTCCATCTTGATTTTCTTCTTGGCCTTATCAACGAAAGCCAGATCGACTGTTTTGTAATCTTTTAGAAACAGGAACAGCAGGGCAACTATCAATCCCGGTATAGCAACAATACCGAAAGCATGCTTCCATCCCAGATGTACTGCTATCACACCCCCCAGTAAATGTCCTATTGCAGTACCAAGAGGTATGGATGCATTCCAGATACCCATCATTCTTGATCTTTTTTCATGCGGGAATAATCCTGATATTACTGCGCTTCCTCCCGGGGCATATCCTGCCTCTCCAACCCCGATTAATGCACGGGCCATAAACAGCTGGACATAATTGCCTGTCAGGGCGCACAAAGCCGTGGCAAAACTCCACATAATCGCCATGATCCCTATCGTTTTTGTCCGGCTCCACCGGTCAACAAGCAAGGAAATAGGAAACGTAAGCAATACGATTGCCCAGTAAACGGCAGAAACAAGCATTCCTTCCTGCATGTGAGTAATTCCCAGGTCTTTTCCGATGGACGGCCACATAGATGTAATAACCATCCTGTCGATATAATCGAACATGTAAAGAAGGAACAGCAACGTAAAGACGTAATACGAATACCTCTTGGAATAAAGATATCCTTTGTGATTCTCAGTATTTTTCATGCGGATTTCGGTTTACTGCATGGCAAATAAATAAAATTTATCTTAGTTGGTAATATTTATAGTAATTTTAAGTCTTTATACTTAGTGGTTGGACACAAAACCTGCTTTATTTTCAGCCTTTAGAAAAAATATACTCAGAAATATGGTAACACTTAGACAAATTGAAGAATTTATCGCTGCTGAGCCAATCGCAATGGTTGGTGCTTCAAGAAATCCCAAAAAATTTGGATTTACCGCTTTCAGAGAACTTAAGGAAAAGGGAATGAATATTATCCCGGTTAACCGCAATGCCTCCGAAATATACCAGGTAAAGGCATATCAAAACATTATGGCATTGCCGTCGGAGGTAAAAGGCTTAATACTTATGACACAAAAAAGCCAGACAGCAGATTTGGTAAAGGATGCTGTAAAAAGAGGTTTTAAACATATCTGGATACAGCAGTTTTCCGAAAGCAAAGAGGCACTCCGGGAACTCAGGGATACAGATATTAATTATATAACAGGACAGTGTATTTTGATGTATTATAAACCTCACAGCATTCATAAATTTCATGCAGGACTGAAGAAATTCTTCGGACGATATCCAAAATGAAATCCTGACCTCCAACTATATGGAAGCATCCAGTTATATTTTCAGTACAGAAGTTACTGTCAGGGATTATGAGTGTGATATTCAGGGGGTTGTGAATAATGCAAATTACCTGCATTACCTGGAGCATGCCAGACATCAGTTCCTGCTTTCAAAACAAATAGACTTTATTGAACTTCATGAAGCAGGCATTGACCTGGTAGTAATAAAAATTGAGATTGAATATAAATTTCCGTTAAGAAGTCAGGACAAATTTGTTATCAGTCTCAACCTTGAAAGAGATGGAAATGTCAGACTTGTTTTTGTTCAGGATATTTACAGAATCCCCGACGGGAAACTCATCGCACGGGCCAGGGTTACGGGAGTATCAACAAAAAACGGACGTCCCCTGCCTCCCCATGATATTATTTCAAAACTCGGACTGGAATAAATCCGATTTTTATTTATGTTATCTAAAAAGAAAATATTATGAAATCAATGAAGTTTTTTAAAGCATTTATTACACTGGCTGTAATGATCATGGTAACATCTGTTACCCTTGTTTCACAATCAATTGAAGGTGACTGGTATGGTAAGGCT
>CAZKWD010000289.1:0-3493 GCA_964556175.1 uncultured Rikenellaceae bacterium | reverse complement strand
AGTTTTATATAGATATTTTATTATTTTTTAAAGCAGCTTCAGTATATTTAAAGGAAAAACCAGATATAATATATGGGCATCTTCATGAGGGTGCTTTTATTGGAGGCCTTACAAAATATCTTATTGCTTTTGGAAGAGTTCCTCTTGTTTTTGATGTGCAGGGAAGCCTTACTTCTGAATTGGGGACTTTTAACTGGCTTAAAAATAAGATGGTAAAATGGTTTTTTCATAATTTTGAAAAATTTATATGTAAAATGCCAGATTTTTTTATATGCAGTTCAGTATCTAATGGTGAAATAATAAAAAACAGATTTAATATTAAGCCTGACAAAGTAAAGGTAGTAATAGATGGAGTTCATACTGACTTTTTTAATAAACCTCCGGGGAAAGGTTTTAAAAAGGATTTGGGTATTCCTGAAGATGCTCCACTAATAATTTTTACAGGAGCTCTTCTTGCTGCAAAAGGTATATGGAATCTGGTAGATGCAATTCCATTAGTTCTTTCAAAAAGAAAAGATGTCCATTTTTTAATTGTAGGTTATCCTGTAGAAGAAACACAAAAAAGGATAAAAGAACTTGGAGTGGAAAGTAATGTTCATATGACAGGAATGGTAGATTATTTTAATCTTCCTGACTATCTTTTAATAAGTGATGTTGCTGTTGAACCTAAAGTGGATAAAGCAGGAGAAGCAAGCGGTAAAGTAATAAATTATATGGGCGCAGGGCTGCCTGTTGTTTGTTTTGATTCAAAAAATAATCGTAAGTTTCTTGAAGATGGAGGAATTTTTGCAAAAGGAGATAAAGCAGAGAATCTTGCAGATAAAATAATATGGGCAGTTGAAAATCCTGATGAGGTTAAAAAATTAGGTGAAATGAATAAAAAAAGAGTTGAAGAAGTTAAATTCAAAGAATAGATGAAGAATATAGACAGAAGAAAATTTATTGGCAGAACAGCTTTGGCAGGAATTGGAATCGCCGGTGCAGGTGCTGTGATCTCTGCATGTAAAAGAATGCCGGAAAACAAGGAACTGGGTTTACCGCCGGTTTTGAGGGGAGCTCCAAAAGGGAAAAAACTGAGAGCCGGTCTTATTGGTGCCGGTGCAAGAGGCACAGGAGCGGCAATTAACTTCATCAGCTCCGGTCCCGATCTTGAAATAATTGCTCTCGCCGATGTGTTCCAGGATAAAATAGATGCCTGCAGAGAACGGTTTGCATCCTTTAACCTGCCTATTCCTGAAGAGAATTGCTTTGTCGGTTTTAATGGCTATAAGAAACTTATGGCACTGCCCGATATCGACGTGGTTTTACTGGTCACTCCACCACAGTTCAGACCTGATCATTTCCTTGAAGCAGTGACAACAAACAAACATGTATTCATGGAAAAACCACTTGCAGTAGATCCGGTCGGGATACGTTCCATAATCACTTCAGCAAAAAAAGCAGAAGCAATAGGGCTTAATATTGTTACAGGTACACAACGCCGGCACCAGGAAGATTATATTGCTACATATAAACAGGTTAAAAATGGTGCAATAGGGAAAATAACTTCAGCTAAAGCCTTCTGGAACCAGGATCATGTCTGGTTCAGGGAACGTGAACCGGGTTGGAACGACATGGAATATATGATACGTAACTGGAATAATTTCTGCTGGCTGTGCGGCGATCATATTCTTGATACCCATGTTCATAATATCGATGTAATAAACTGGTTTATAGGTAAATATCCCGAAAGAGCAATAGGTTACGGCGGACGACACAGGCGAATTACGGGCGACCAGTATGATTTTTTTAGTATCGATTTTAATTATGGCAACGGAGTAAGCTCACACAGCATGTGCCGCCAGATTGACAGTTGCGCAAATGCCACAGGAGAGATCATAATGGGAACTGAAGGATACACAAACTGCCAGAACACTATCTGGGATCTTGAGGGAAATGTTAAATGGAAGTATGAATATCCCCTCGATGAAAACGGAAACCAGATGAATCAGTCAGTTATTCCCCCCTATGTCCAGGAACATATGCACCTTGTTTACGCAATAAGGACCGGTGGCTATGTAAATGAAGCTGAAACGACAGCCCTCTCAACACTTACGGCCATTATGGGAAGGACAGCAGCATACACAGGTAAAGCTGTCACCTGGGATGAAATATTAAAATCAGATATGGATCTCGGTCCGTCAAAACTGGAATTCGGTCCTGTGGATATGATCTTTGAAACACCTGTCCCGGGAACACCGGTAATAAGCACTGCAAAACCTGTATATAAAGGACAAATAATATAATCAATATGGCAAAGAAAACATCCAGAAGAGTTTTTATCAGACGATCGGCAGCTGCAGCTGCGGGAGTATTTATCCTGCCTGAAATTATACCGGCTTCTGCAATTGGCATGGGCGGTAAAAGAGCCCCGGGCGAACGAATTGTTATGGGAGCCATCGGAACCGGTTCACAGGGAATGGCAAATATGCGTGATTTCATCAGCCTTAATGATGCTGTTCAGTTTGTTGCAGTCTGCGATGTTGATAACCAGCACCTTGAGGTAGCGAAAAGGACAGTAGATACTGCAAACAAAAACAACGATTGCCGTACATATGGAGATTTTCGCGAATTTCTGGAAAAGGAGAACCTCGATGCTGTTTCCATTGCACTGCCTGACCACTGGCATGGGATCATTTATACAGAAGCAGCAAATAAAAAGCTCCATGTCTATGGCGAAAAACCTATTTGCCGGACAATAAAGGACGGCCAGGCTATAGTTGCCGCAGTGAAGAAGAACAATATCATCTGGCAAACAGGCAGCTGGCAGCGCTCACAGGCTCATTTTCGCAGGGGAGCTGAGCTGGTAATTAATGGCAGAGCCGGGAATATAACCTATATTGAGGTTGGTCTGCCTGATGGAGGCAGAGGCATAGGAACCCCTCCTGTAATGGAAGTTCCCCCTGAGCTGAACTGGGAAATGTGGCTTGGCCCTGCTCCCAAAGTACCATATCGCGGAGTAAGTCACTGGGACTGGCGCTGGATACTCGATTATTCTGGAGGACAGCTTACCGATTGGGCTGGCCACCATGTGGATATTGCAAACTGGGGTGCCGGACTGGAGCATACGGGCCCTGTTGAGATATCCGGGAAAGGGGTGTATCCTCAAGAGGGTATTTATGATGTCCCGGTTGAATATGACTTCATGTGCCGTTATGCTAACGGAATTGAAATGAGGGTAGCAAATGCATCACGGCTGAAACATGGTATGGGAACTACCTGGTACGGAGACAAAGGCTGGATACATACCGACAGGGGAAACATACTTACAGCATCAGATCCACAAATACTTGAAGAAGTAATAGGAGAGGAGGAAATACATCTTTATAAAAGTGAGAACCACTGGCAGAATTTTGTCGACAGTGTTCATTCCGGCACACAGGCGATAGCTCCGATAGAACCGGCATTTCGTTCTATATCAGTGGGTCTGCTTGGAGAAATTGCCATGACCACG
>CAZKWD010000288.1:0-3498 GCA_964556175.1 uncultured Rikenellaceae bacterium | reverse complement strand
TTTTTATTGTCATGAAAAGAAAGCAGTTATTGAACTGGATGGCCCAATTCACAATAATTCTAAAGAATATGATCAATTCCGAGACTCCGAATTACATGAATTGGGTTTTCACATTTTAAGATTTAAAAATAAAGAATTGGAGAATATGAATGAAGTCCTGTTCAGAATTACCTCGTTTCTCAATAAAATAACTTGATAATTAATTATTTGACACCCCCCCTCTTTCCGCCAGTCGGCGGAGAGAGGGGGGCAGGGGGGGTGAGTACATGTTAATTATAAAGCTAAAAAACATTACCTTTGCCAGATCAAAATCTTAGCAGTTGTGGAATCACAGGAATCAACAAGACAAAAAAAAGTATCCAGACTGATACAAAAAGAGGTAGCAGAAATATTTCTCCGCAAGAGCAGCGAATATGCCCCCGGAAAGATTATATCAATAACCAGGGTAAGAATAAGTCCTGATCTCTCTTTTGCAAAGATCTATCTGAGCATATACCCGCCAGACAACAAAGCCGACATATTACATTCGGTTCAGGATCGTGCTTCAAAAATAAGATTTGACCTGGGCCATAAGGTCCGTTCACAGCTTCGCATTGTGCCTGATATCGTCTTTTATATAGACGACAGCCTCGATTACATCGATAATATAGACAAGTTGCTGAAATCCTGATATTTATGCAGTACGAACCCATAAAAAGATCGCTGGGCAGATTCTTCTCAGGAACTGTGTGTATGAGAAGGACTCTTTATCTGCTCCTCGACATTCTGCTTCTTCGTACATGGCATATAAAGAAGACATTAAGAAAAATTGGTAATAAAATAGATAACAATGCATATATCCTGGATGCCGGATCAGGACTTGGTCAATATGCCTGGCGCATGTGCAGGATGAACAGAAACTGGAAAATAGACGGAGTGGATATTGACAATGAACAGGTTGAAGATTGTACGAATTTCTTCAATAAAACAGGATTATCGGAGAGAGTGAAATTCCGTACAGCTGACCTTTCTGACTTTAAGGAACCGGGACGTTATGACCTGATACTTTCGGTTGATGTAATGGAGCATATCAGGGAAGATGAGAAGGTCTTCATGAATTTTAATGAATCACTAAAGCCGGAGGGATTCCTCCTGATCTCAACCCCTTCAGACAAAGGAGGTTCGGATGCACATATGGCTGAAGATGAATCTTTTATCGATGAGCATGTAAGGAATGGTTATTCTGTTACTGAAATAACTGACAAACTTACCGGGGCAGGATTCAGGAATGTTGAAACACTTTATACCTATGGGAAGCCGGGTAACATCTCCTGGCGACTCTCAATGAAATACCCCGTAAAAATGCTTAACATATCATATCTTTTTTTCATTCTTTTGCCTTTTTATTACCTTATTTGTTTCCCCGTTTCAGTAATACTTAACATTTTTGATCTGAATTTAACTCATAACACAGGAACCGGATTACTTATTAGCGCCCGGAAATAAAAAAGTGAAGCTTTCATTATATATAGCTAAAAGATATCTCTTCGCAAAAAAATCACGGAATGCGATCAATGTGATCTCCGCTGTATCGGTTGCCGGAGTGACTGTCGGAACAATGGCATTGATAATAGTGCTTTCAGTGTTTAACGGCCTGGAACTCCTCGTAACATCCATTTTTAACACCTTTGATCCCGATCTCAAGATCACTGCCGCTGAAGGAAAGACTTTTGTTGCCGATACCTCAAAGTTGATACTTCTGGCCGGGGTTAACGGAGTTTCCTGCTATTCGCAGACCATAGAAGAGAATGTGCTTCTCAAATATGCTGACAGGCAATTTGTGGCTACTATCAAGGGAGTTGATGACAGCTACATCAGTGTTACCGATATCGACAGTGCAATGTGGGAAGGGGAATTTATGCTGAAAAATGAAAAAGGGCGTGCATATGCCGTCCCGGGTATTGGTATTGCCCAATACCTGGGTATCAGGGTCAACTTTATAACACCTCTCTTTATTTATGTCCTTAAGAGAACGGCAGGAAGCACTCTTAATCCTGAAGATGCTTATAACAGGGAATACATATATCCGTCGGGTATCTTCCAGATCGAACAGTCGTATGATTCAAAATATATTTATGTACCTCTGGAATTCGTGAGGGAACTTATTGAAAATTATAACGGAATAAGCTCTGTCGAGATCAGGTTTTCAGATGACGCTGATGCCCGTGCCGTACAAAAAGATGTCACAGATATTTTCGGAGATGATTTTGTTGTCCGGAACAGGTTTGAGCAGCAGGAGCTGTTTTATAAGGTAATGCGTTCGGAACGGCTTGCTATATTTTTCATCCTCACACTTATTCTTATCATTGCTTCGTTTAATATTATAGGATCCCTTACCATGCTTATCATTGAAAAGGAACGGGATATTGAGATACTTAAAAGTCTTGGAGCAGACAATAAGTTGATACGAAGGATCTTCATCTTTGAAGGATGGCTTATTTCCATTCTGGGAGCAGTGGCAGGGATTATTTTAGGATTTTTTGTTTGCTGGCTGCAACAAACGTACGGAATTGTTAAATTACAGAGCGATTCACTGATCATGGATGCATATCCCGTGGTGATGAAGCTGAAAGATTTTATTATCGTCCCTGTGACAGTCCTTCTCATCGGCTATTGGGCTGCCTGGTATCCTGTACGGTATCTTACAAAAAAATATCTTGTTGAGAATGAATAAAAGACTAATGAATATTGCCCGTTTTTCATTGAAACTGATATTGATATTGGGTCTCTTCTCCATTGTTTTTGTATCATGCTTTAAAAAACATGAAGAAACCAGTTACAAAAACATCATTCCTGAAAAGGCATTTGTTTCGATACTTAAAGAACTTCATCTGAGCAATGGGCTTTTTGCTTTTCCAAAGATCAGGACCCGGTACATGGAGGGTGATACCTCCAGGATCTATATAGAGATAATAGAAAGTCACGGCTATACTAAAGAAGCGATGGATACTACGCTTCAATATTATTACATCAAAAAGCCCAAAAAACTTATCAGGATCTATGACCAGATGCTGGGTGAGATCACCGAAATGCAATCACGGCTGGAGATCGAAACTCTGCCGCCCAGGGATTTGATCCCAAATCAGTGGCCCGGGCATGAATTCTTCGAATTGCTTGATGCCGGGGAATCAGAAAAAAGTGATTTTGAACTGACACTGATACCTCCCGGGAACTTTATACTTAAGTTCACAGCTACGGTATTCCCTGATGATCAGTCATTTAATCCCTGTTTTACAGCCTTGCTAATAGATACTGATGCTCCCGATTTCAAAGAGACAAAAGATATACCTGCTTTAAGATATATAAAAGACGGCCTGCCTCATGAATATAAAATTCAGGGTAAGCTGACCTTTACAGTACCCGTTATTCTCAAAGGCAGTTTCTATGATTATTTCAGCGATCCTGATTACGGAAAAATTCATGCAAGGATTGAAAACATATCATTCTTATATTCCGGTA
>CAZKWD010000287.1:0-3504 GCA_964556175.1 uncultured Rikenellaceae bacterium | reverse complement strand
TGAAAATAAAATTTATGATTTATGGTTCATTTCATCGCTTAAGATAAAGTCGCGATGCGATTTCACCATATTTACGGCATAGAGAACCAGGTTTTTGCTTTCGGCGAGAAGATTGAGATACATCAGGCTGCTTCTGGTACTGAATGATTCTGTCTTTAATAGTTTGATGTGTTTCTTTTTAATTTTAACAATTAATTCAAGAATCTCCTGTTGCTCCTTTATGAGCTTGTCCAGGTTTTTGTAGTTCTGTTTCTTTATAATAATCAGTATCTCGTCAAAAAAAGAAGAAACAGATTCATTAAGTCCATGAAGTTCTTTAACCTGTTCTTTCAGCAGAGCAGGGTGGTTGTTGTCAAGATGATCATAAACAGGATCAGCGATAAATTTCAGACAATGAGCTATTTCTCTCAGGTAATCAAGTATTTGCACGTAATAATGTCCTGTTTCAATAAACTCCTCCTCTAATTTCCTTAATGTAGGATAAAGATTGTATTTTAATTCTTTTGCCTGCTGGTTCAGATCATTGACGCTATGGATCACCTTCTTCATTTTCTTCCTGTCTTCCTTAATCAGATTCAGGATGCTGGAGAAATAAAGCTTTGATACCGAAGATATCACGCTGGCAATTGAAGAATTGCATTTTTGAACAATATTTTGTCCGTCCAGTGATTCATGTTCATCAAATTCTTCTTTTTTACTTTCTTTCGCAAGTATCTTTTTATGAATAAAATTGGTTCTGATAACAAAAAGCATAGCAACTGCCAGTGCGATCAATGTTGCTATTATTCCTCCCCAGTTCAGGAATAAAGCAACCAGGAATGAGACTGTAAATGCAATAAGTGCTGTAAAAAACCATCCGCCAATAACCGACAGGACTCCGGTTATACGGTAAACAGCACTTTCTCTTCCCCAGGCACGATCAGCAAGTGAGGTCCCCATTGCCACCATAAATGTTACATAGGTGGTTGACAGCGGAAGTTTTAATGAAGTTCCTGAGGCAATCAGGATACTGGCAACAAACATGTTGACCGAGGCTCTTAAAAGGTCGAATGATGATGCCTCTTTTGAATGTTTGTATTTTTTCTTTTCTTTTTTGAATTCAAACCTGTTATCAATGAAATCCACCAGCTTCTGTGGAAATATCTTATTGATAAACCTCGATACACCTACTGCTCCGTGCACAACAGATCTTGAAACTGCTGAAGATGAAAATCTCTCTGTTCCTGAATCCTGTCTGGCAAGGTTTATTTCAGTCTGAGAAACTGTTCTGGACTTTTTCGAGGTAAAAAGTGTAACAACCATTATAAGTCCTGCAGCAAGAAGAAATAAAGTTGGTGTTTTAACAGGTTCTGAAAGTGCTTCCATTCTTAGAGCATCAGGGCTAATAGAGGGATTAATCATGAATTCCCGGAATGACTCAAAGCCGGCTAAAGGTACTCCGATAAAATTTACAAGGTCGTTACCGGCAAACGCCATGGCCAGGGAAAAAGTGCCGGCAAGAACAATGATCTTCAGGATGTTGACTTTAAAGGTCAGGATCAGGAATTGGAGTATTGCAGTAAAGGCAAGAAAAGAAACCAACAGTATCTGACTGGTATGAGATCCAATCCAGGCTATAGTTTCGGGTGTCATGAAGGATGCTCCTTTTGCTCCTTTAACAAGTATGAAATATATTATAGCTGTTAAAGCAATACCTCCCCATACTGCACCAAAATATTTCATATAACGCTCATAGTTAAATGAAAAAATAAGGCGTGTAATGAACTGGATTATTGTTCCGAAGGCAAAGGCGATAACAACAGAAAGGAGTATACCTGAAATAATAGCAAGAGCCTTGGCTGAGTTTATATAGGTATTGAGATCAGCCGTAGCATCAGGTGAATTTGAGATCTTTATCAGGGAAACAGCAACAGCCGCCCCAAGCAATTCAAACACAATTGAAACTGTAGTGGAAGTAGGAAATCCAAAGGTATTAAATGCATCCAGGAGAATAACATCTGTTATCATGACCGCCAGAAATATGATCATGATCTCTGAAAAATAAAACTGCCCCGGATGAAATATTCCCGAACGGGCTATTTCCATCATCCCGCTTGAAAATGTAGCACCGACAAAAACTCCCAGCGCGGCGATGATTAAAATAACTCTTAAGGGAGCAACCTTTGAGCCTATAGATGAATTAAGAAAATTTACAGCATCGTTTGAAATTCCAACTACCAGGTCAGATACAGCCAGGATAAACAGGATAATAACAAAAATGAGATAAATGTTCACTTTTTATTTATGCTTGAATAAAGATGAAAGAACAGTCCGATTAAGTATAAATATTTTATTTACCTGGAGCATTGCATGTTACTTAAAACAAATTCATTAATAAATCCGATCCCATATTGTTAAGTCGCTCCGAAAATAATATAATTGAAGTGAAGTTCAAAATAATCTGATTGTTAAGTTTTTGTTACAATTATTTCAAAGCCGGACTAACTGCCTGGATATAACACTTGCGAAATAATTATCATTTATTAAATTGGCAGAATATATTAACTTTATTGATTATTCACTAAATTATTTATAAAACTTATGAAAGATATACGTAAGCTGGAACCTGGTGTCGTATGGCATTATTTCCATGAGATCACACAAATTCCCCGTCCGTCGAAAAAAGAGAAGAAGATGGTTGACTTTGTGGTTAAATTCGGAAAAGATCACAAACTCGAAACAATTGTTGATAAAACAGGTAATGTGATAATCAGAAAACCTGCGACCAGAGGGATGGAAAAACGCAAAGGCATTATTTTCCAGTCTCACCTCGATATGGTTCCGCAGAAGAACAGCGACAAGAAACATGATTTTGAAAAAGATCCGATAGAAGCAATCGTTGATGGCGATTGGGTAAAGGCAAACGGAACAACACTTGGTTCGGATAACGGGATCGGTGTGGCTGCAACCCTCGCAGTTCTGGCGTCTAAGGATATTACTCACGGACCACTGGAGGCTCTTTTTACCATCGACGAGGAGACCGGGATGACAGGTGCAAACGGATTGAAAAAAGGCCTGCTAAAAGGAGATATCCTTATGAACCTTGACTCAGAAGATGAGGGTGAACTATATGTGGGCTGTGCAGGAGGAATCGATGTCAGTGTCACAAAGAAATACCGGGAGGAAAAATCTCCACGAGGAATGTCAGCATATCGCGTTGATATTAAAGGACTCAAGGGCGGTCATTCAGGTGTTGACATAGCCCTTGGCCGGGCCAACTCAAACAAGTTAATGTTCAGGTTCCTCATGCAGGCTGAATCAGATTTCGGGATAAGACTGGCTGAAGCTGCCGGAGGTGATCTCCGTAATGCAATTCCACGGGAAGCTTATTCAGTACTGCTCGTTGCAGGCGTAAAAGCAACGCAATTCGAAAAGTTCGTGAAGGGATATGAAAAAATGTACAGGAAGGAATTTTCCGAAACAGAACCAACACTGTCATTCAAGTGCAAAAAGATCAAAACACCT
>CAZKWD010000286.1:0-3509 GCA_964556175.1 uncultured Rikenellaceae bacterium | reverse complement strand
CCATTCATTGGAGTACGTATCTCATGGCTCATATTTGCCAGGAAGGCAGATTTAAAACGATCGCTCTCAGCCAGTGCAGCGTTCATTGCAGCAAGCTGCCGGGTTTCGGATAAATATTTTCCATTCTTTTCCGGTTCCTTATGCTTCTCTTTCATTTCCCTGCCTCCATTGTTAATACTCCTTTATATAATTCACCGGCAAGATCCAGTGGTTTTTTCATTTTACTAGAGAAGGAATACATTCCTAATCTTAGCCATCAAGAGGCACATTGTCTTGAATCATTTAACTGTTAAATCCCCTTTAAGTCTGAAATCTACAGACGATGCTCCGATAGAGATTTTTACACTTCCCGGTTCCAGGACAAATGAATCTCTGTCAGTATCCCAGTATGTCAGATCACTTGCTTTAAGAGGAATAATAACACTTGCCGTCTCTCCTTTCTTTATAAAGACCCTGCTATAACCTTTCAGGGCTATTGCAGGGCGTTCGACTTTCGAACCAGGGAAGCTCACGTAAAGCTGAGCTACCTCATCGCTGTCGTAATTTCCTGTATTTCTGATGCTAAAGCTGATATTAACTGTCTGGTTCTCCGACAATCTCTTCTTTTCTATATTTAAGCCGCTGTATTCAAAGCTTGTATATGAAAGACCGTAACCGAACGGGAACAGAGGATCATGTTTGAAATACATATATGTTCTTCCGTTTCGTATATTATAATCGAGTATCGGAGGCAGCTGATCTATTGAGGTCACCCAGGTCTGGACCAAGCGTCCTGCCGGGCTCACCTTACCGAAGATTACATTGGCCATGGCGCTTCCTGTCTCCTGGCTCGACTGGCTTATATGCAAAATTGCCGGCACATGTTCCTTTGACCAGTTTATCGCGTATGGAAAGCTGGAAACCATCACCAGTATTGTTTTTGGATTGGCAGCCAGTACAAGTTTTACCAGGTCCTCCTGCTCAATTGAAATAGCCTGGCGGTCAACATCTTCTCGTCCATCACTGGGAACATGGTTTTGGCCCCAGCCGAGACCATAGCTTAACGGGTGATTACCTATACAAACAACTGTAACATCACACTCTTTAGCTGCAATGACTGCCGAATCAGCCTTATTGCTTGATGCATACCGTACAATCACATCATCTCCGAGGGCTTTTCTAATACCTTTTAAGATACTGATATTATAGGGTGGAGTACCTGAATACCAGTCTGATATAACAGAGTTAGCCACAGGACCTATAACTGCGACAGATTTTATTTTATCCTTATCAAGAGGAAGCAGCATATTTTCATTTTTCAGCAGGGTTATTGATTTTTCAGTAGCTAACCTTGCAAGCTCCCAGGCCTCCTGTTTCGTCCATGGTGCCACAGTATCAGTGACCCCAATATCCGAATAGGGATTTTTTATGGGATTATCGAGTAATCCAAGCTTCAGGAGGATCCTTAAATTTCCATATATTGCCTCCCCGATCTCCTTTTCGGAAATAAGTTTCTTTTCGAGAGCCTCATTTACAGAAGATCTGTAATCGTCGAGGAACATTGTTATCCCCGCCTTTATGCATTCCGCAGCAGCCACTGGAAGAGAGGGATAGTATGCATGCGTGGTAAGCAGCTGTTTAAAAGCTCCTCCATCAGTTGTAATAATACCGCGTAATCCCCAGTCATTCATGGTAACCTCACGCAACACAGGATGAACTGTACAGGGGATTCCGTTATATTTGTTATAAGCCGCCATGAATGCCTGAGATCCGCCCTCAGTAACACCTTTATAAAATGCATAGGCATAATACTCACGGAACAGTCTTTCATCGAAGTCGGAACTGTTATATGTTCTGTTGTTTTCATTGCTGTTAGCCAGGAAGTGCTTCATAAGTGAAGCTGTTTTCCAGTAGACAGGGTCATCACCCTGTAGTCCTTTTACATAAGCGGTTACAAGTGATCCGTTAAGAAAGGGGTCCTCTCCATAACACTCTTCTGTTCTGCCCCATCGTATGTCACGTCCCATGTCGGCATTTGGGGCAAAAACTATCATCCCGGCAGTGCCAAACTTAGTATTCTGTGCCAGGTAGCGGCATTCAGCAGCTTCCCAGTCGGCAATCTTTTTTAATAGCTCCGGATCCCATGTATGTGCCAGACCGATAGCCTGTGGGAATGTTGTTGTAGGAGAAGCTTTTGGACCTTTTACAGCCCAGTTTGCCGGTCCGCTGTAAGCCAGTCCATGCAATCCTTCGATAACACGAGTTCCCTTAACTCCAAGGCGGGGGACTGATATCCAGGAAGAAAGGCAGCTGACTTTTTCTTCAAGAGTCATCAACGAAATAAAATTCTTAATACGAAGATCTTCCTGCAGATTTGGATCCTGAAAAGGATATGTTTGTCCGTATGTGAATATTGGCATAAATGCCAGACAAACAAACAGGTAGCTAGTTAGATTGATTGGTCTTTTCATCATATAATAATTTATTTCAGTGGTATGATGGAACCTCCATGTATCTGATTATTAACCTATTGTGTTTTTGTATTCTAATACATGGAGGTTTCATAATTTTTCTGTATCAAAACAGAAAAATAACTAAATATTTCCAATCGACAATAAATAGTTGATTTTAACTCATTAACAAACCGGACACAGGGTTTTCAGTTTGCCGGGAGGATGTTTTTAATTTATCCTGATTGTTTTCTTTAAGGATATTTTATCACCCTGTGCCGTAATTCCCTGGATATCCAACACATAATCACCTGGCAGATCTGAGGCGCAGAATTCGATCGATATCTTATTGCCTGCTTCCTTTTTAACAGAGGGGTTCCAGTAGAGTGTATTTCTGAAATCCGGTATTCTTTTTTGCTCTGATTCAGATGAAGAATAATCGGGTGATAAAAAATCATTAACAGGTTCGGTTACCTTGTAGGGTAGTCTTATAGCATGGTCAGGTAAAGCTACTTTACTAAAATCTCCTGCTTCAGTTATTAAATTAATAATCCCGAAAAAGAAATAATCACCAATAAAATAGGCCTCTTTCACAACATCAATTTTTTCAACAAGATCAGGATCCAAATTGGCAATAAGCGCAGGATCATTTATCAGTACGCCATCAATAAAAAGACCGGGTGGTTTATTATATGTTTTGTTCTCCACAAAATCATATATTGAAATTTCATATTCTGATTTTCTCTTTCTCATAGAAATCCCCGGAAGAAGTTCAAAGAAGACCTCCTGCATTACCGGGAGTTTAATATAATCATCCATAACCAGTTCTATATCGGGTTTCCCATAGAATCGTTTTGTCGCAGTAAGGACAATGGTATCTTTTAAAATGTTTACTATATATGATGTTCCATAAATTTTAGCCACCTGGTAGTGTGCACTCAGGTCAGATACATATGCCGGGGTTTCTCTGCTGGAAAAATTCGTCCCTGCAAATGGATAAACAACTTCTGAAAATGATGATTCCATTTTTATGGAATTGTTCTGGATCACTTTTTCGGGCTGAATAATCAGGTCGCTAAC
>CAZKWD010000285.1:0-3524 GCA_964556175.1 uncultured Rikenellaceae bacterium | reverse complement strand
CAAATTAGAAATTATTCAATTATATCTGCCGACATGTGTCGGTTTAGTTCAACTTATTATATCGTTAATAAAAATACAACTTAATATCGACCTACACCAGATAAGAGTATATTGAGTACTAATCTTATTATTTATCCATTCCAGCCTTCCCAACTTCCCCATGTCATATTAAAAATTATCTACTGCACGGCCGGGTCAGTCACATAAACATTAATACATATCTTATCAGATATAAATCAGCTATTATATTGACTGACAAACATCTCCCTTTTCGCAATACAAGTTATGCAATCCCGGGGAATAGGATACAATATCTTCAGTGATTTTTTGCTTTATACTGTTAATATGAGTTTGTCAGCCTCATTAAGAAATACAAGTACTCATGTAATCACTCACCAAGGTTGCATTATTTCGTTCGGGACATGAATTTAATCCCGATGGTTATGAAGTGTGTAGAATATTATGTAATGCGTCCTCATAAAGCATTTTGATATACTTACAGCGTCAGTATTCGAGTCGCGCCGGAATCACCGTAGAGACGACCAATTTGGTCGTCTCTCTATTTATCAATTACATATTAAAGCAAATATTTGAGTACGAGGCGTGATGAGAACGCGAAGGGCAGCAGAGTTCGAACCGAGGAGCAAAGCGACAAGCTCATGAGTCCCGTTTACGGGACGGACAATCGTGCCTAAACCACAATCTGCTACCGTACTGTTTTTGCCACCTTGTTTATGGTTAACCCCTGTACCAGTATCGAAAAGCATACAACAACATATGTAACAGTCACGAGGATGTCTTTATTGAGATAGTCAGGAATGGATAATGCCAGGGCTATTGAAATCCCCCCCCTGAGACCTCCCCATGTTAATATTATGAGAGTGCTCCTGGGTATCTTTTCTTTTAACCGTATGACGACAGAAGGTAACCACACTGAAATAAACCTTGTAGCCAGTATGACAATGATGAGTATAACAGCGATAATTATAATTATAAAATTTGTCCGTATGATCAGGAGTTCCATACCTATCAGAACAAAAAGAAGAGTATTAAGTATCTCATCTATAAGCTCCCAGAACTTGTCGACATATTCTGCTGTTATTTCTGACATTCCCAGAGATTTACCCCTGTTTCCGGTTATAAGCCCGGCAATTACCATGGCCAGTGGTCCTGATACATGGATATAATGAGCAAGAGTATATCCCCCCATGACAATAGCCAGGGTTATAATAACTTCAATTTTATAATTGTCGATACTTGAGAAAAGCTTAAAACCAAGGAATCCAAGGATAATACCCAGGATAACACCTCCGACAGCCTCCTGGCCGAATAATAAAAGTATATTTCCGGCATCCAGCTCAGCACCAGGTTTTGCTAACTGGAGAATTGTCAGGAAGACAACAACAGCGACTCCATCATTAAAAAGTGATTCACCTGCGATCTTTGTTTCAAGGGATTTTCTTATGCCGGCACTTTTAAGAATGCTTAATACGGCAATCGGATCTGTCGGCGAGATAAGCGCACCAAAAAGCATCGTATTTATAAGTGAAATACTGACACCAAAAAGTGAGAACAGAAAATAAGTGGAGAATCCAACAATAACAGTGCTTATTATTACACTTACTGTCGAATATAAAAATATACTCAGTTTTTCACTTTTTAAATCTTCATAGTTTATTTGTATAGCACCTGCAAAAAGCATAAAACTCAGCATTCCTTCAAGCAGTAATTCACTGAAATCAATTTTGATTAGCATTTCAGCAACCATGTTCTTAACCGGATACAAAAGCTGTCCGGAAAGCAATATCAGGATAGAAAAAAAGAGTGATACTGCCATCAGTCCTATTGTGCCCGGCAATTTTACAACACGGAAATTTATATATGCAAAAATTGCAGACAATACCAGCAGTATGGAAAAAAGGTGAAATAACTCCATGAATCGTTTTTTGCTAAAGTATTAATTATTGATTCAAATGGAACAGCCTGTGGAAAAATAAACAGAACTTCCCGATAGTGGCTTATTATAACCTCCTGAACGGAACGAACCTTACAAAACTAAGCCTTCGGGTATCAATTTTCCCGTTTTTCCTGGTCATCAGGATCAGTTCCTGTACTGCTCCTGCAGCTCCCACAGGAATGATTAATCTTCCGCCTTCAGCAAGCTGATCAATTAAAGGTTCGGGTATTGTTTCGGGTGCTGCAGTGACAACAATTATATCATATGGAGCATGTTCCTGCCAGCCCTGGTAGCCATCACCATACTTACAGATAATATTATCATACCCCATCTGTTTTAGTCTCTCTGCAGCTTCTTTTGCCAGTTCGGGTACTATTTCAATTGTATACACCTTATTAACAATCTCAGCCAGGATTGCTGCCTGATATCCCGAACCTGTCCCGATTTCCAGCACCTTTTTATTACTGGTCGGTCTTACAGCTTCAGTCATATATGCCACTATATATGGTTGGGAAATGGTTTGCCCGTATCCTATAGGCAGCGGATAATCATTATAGGCTTCATCCCTGTAATTCTCAGGAATAAACAGGTGCCTCGGTACCTTTTTCATGGCGTTAAGTACAGCAGTGTTATTAATTCCCCTGTTACGGATCTGGTTTTCAACCATTTTTTGTCTCAGGGTTTCATACTTATCTGCCTGAGGTACAATGCAACCTATCATAATGATCATCTGTAAAAGCATAATAATTTTCACAACATGCTTATTTCCTGCAATATACAAAATTTATAGCAAATATCAAAACAGACTCCCGGGGGATAAAAGTTAATTTTTGTCTATAGATGGTAACCAAGAAGTGAAAGAAATCCTTTTCCCAGGAACTCTATCACGGGCCATATAGGCAGAAGGTTCAGTTTTGTTATAGCCGAAGCTATCAGAAGTCCAAACAAAACAAGTGTTCCATATTTATAAAGAGCAGTATATAAAGCAGGAAATTTCTTAAAATAACCTAACAGCAGGTGTGAACCGTCAAGCGGGGGTATAGGTATAAGGTTGAATATGAAAAGTCCCCAGTTAATATATATTGCATAGACAAACAGCTCTGTAATTAAATATTTACCGTCGTAAAAACCAGAAGGCTCCAGTTGCTTAAGAATAACAAATAAGGCTGACAGAATCATTGCCAGAATTGCATTTGAAACCGGTCCGGCAACTGCTATCTTAAGAACATCGCGCTTTGGATCTCTCAGGTTACTCTCATTGAATTCAACAGGTTTAGCCCATCCGAATCCTGCTACAAGGAGCATTATAAATCCAATAGGGTCAATATGCTTAAGGGGATTCAGCGATACCCTTCCCTGATCCTTTGATGTTGAATCGCCGCACCTGTGTGCAATATAAGCATGGCTGAACTCATGTATTGTGAGGCCCAGGATTATACCCGGAAGAAACTTTAATGTCCTGAAAATATCAAGACTATCCATCCTGCCGTTTATTAGCAGGCAAGAAGAAATCCTCCTCTGTTAAGTTGCACTTTTTGATCATTTCACGTGCATATTCAGCTCCTGA
>CAZKWD010000284.1:0-3542 GCA_964556175.1 uncultured Rikenellaceae bacterium | reverse complement strand
TTCTCTGATTTTAACAGTTTTTCAATCTCTTCATTGTCGCCCGACTGAACAAGATCAACTATTATCCGTGGATCATAGTCATAGAATTCTGCTGCAGGACAAATAGCAGTACAGACACCACAGTTCATGCATGCATTCAGTCCTTCCTTAAACCTGACATCCTGCATCAGCATTTTATAATAGTTGGCCATCCCTCAGTGATTGATTGCTAATAGTTAATTTAGTAACAACAAAAATATCGTTAATCAAAAAGACTGGGAAGAGGCTTAAAACCTATTTTATGTGTGGTATTTATACTTATATACAACGGTATAACGGTATAACGGTATAACGGTACAACGGTATAACGGCGTTAAGGTGTTAAGGTGTTAAGGCTTTATGGTATTGCGGTGTTACGGTGTAGCGGTTATTATAGTATGATTTTGAGATCGATCATCTTTTTAACTGTATCAATATCCGATGAGTCATTCATTTTTATCCATCAAAGCTGTAACGCTTCCATATCTCCAGGCTTTAAGAAATAACTTTCCAAAGAACAGAAGCTGTGAGACAATAAATAATAGCAGAGCTCCGGCCCCTGTGCCAGGGTTCCATAAACTAACCAGTCGCAGGGTAACCCATGTAAAAAGTATAATGACTATCATCAGAAGCAGCATCATCGGAAATGATGACAGAAAGAATCTGAAGGTTGTACTAAAGCCATAACCCAGGGCTTTAAAACAGGAGGGCTTTTCTGCGGTGACCAGTCTTGCACGGGAATAATCAGCCACCAGCAGGAGGATAATTACTGTTACAAAGTATATGATAACTCCGATGAACATTAATATAAATGTTGATGCACCGGGACCTGAATCGCCTCCGAAGGCAATCCCAAACGGGAGTCCTATTATAAAAATCCCCAGAAAAATCAACATCCCACTTATAAGCAGGGTAACTCCAAGAAATGACCAGAAGTATCTGGCAGATGATCTGAAAAATTCAGAGACAGTTAAGTTGCCTGTGCTTCCTTTCAGTGAATTGAATAGTCCCCCTGACAGGAATGCATTCATCAGGATACCCATAACGACCACAAGTAAAAGTCCGGAAGAGAAAGAGGAGAACAAACTTTCAAGCCTGGTATCAAGGTCGCTGAACACCTCTATATTTATGCCATCCTGCAACAGCTCTGTGATCATGCTTTTTCCAAATCCTGTTTTCAATGCTCCTTTCGTCTGTATCGTTAACATAGAGACAAGGATCATGTAGAAAAACCATATAACTATCACACCTTTATATGCTTTCACAGACCTCAGGGCGCCTGACCCTATTGCTTTTAATATTTTCATCATATAATAATTTATTTTAATGGTATGATGGAACCCACATGTAGGTGATTATTATAATATTGTGTTTATGTATTCAAATACATGTGGGTTTCATAATATACATGTTTAAAGGGTGATAATGCTGATATAAAACTCGATAGCCATCAGGATCTTATTAATCAGATTGCGAATGGGAACCCGGTCAGGATCATCTGTCATTGAATTGTTTATGAAATTGACATCCATTCTCAGCTTGTAGTCAGGGTCTATCTTAACCCATTCAACTTTCCCTCGTCCCTCGTATGTAAAATCTTTATACCTGCTTTTTCCATCCCAGGTCTCTGTCACTTCATCGCCATTTTCAAAGTGTACAAGCACATCCACCGGCAGCATTACCTCTCCACCCCTTTCGACCTGTACCACCGCCCGGTAAAGAAGATCACCATTATCAGAATCTGTACCGGCAGAGTCGCTTTCAGCTATTCCGCTGAGGGAATCCCTTTCAATTTTATCTCTATCTTCACTGCTCAGCCGCCTATTTCTGAAATTCTTCACTAAATAATCACAGGTTCCTGTGCCATAAAGCACCTGGTCGAAAAACCAGTTCATATCCGGTCCGAATTTATCACCGTAAGTCTTATTGACAACATCATTGACAACTTCAATAAAATCCTTTCCTGAAGGATGTTTGAATGCCCATCTCCTGTAGTACTCCCTGAATATCTCATTTGTTGTTTCTTCACCGACAATCCCCATAAGAGTGTAAAGCCATGTTGCTGCTTTTTGATACGACATCATTCCATATGTTCCCCGGGGGTAATTCCATGAATATTCATTATTACTGACAATCTGTTTATTGTCTGATCTTACATATGGAAGTCTTGAATAGGATTTATCAGCTATTTTAAGTAAAGGATGATCAATGAGACCCGAGTTTTCGCCCCAATAGTGGTCCACTATCCTGGCTTCCCAGAATGAATTAATTCCCTCATCCATCCATGGTTCCTCAAATTCATTTGTTGCCAGTATTCCCATAAAATATGCATGGCCGAATTCATGTACTGTTACCATTTCCGGAAGATGAAGAAAATCAGGCATTCTGTCTGCTGACATAGAAGTAAACAGGGTCGTATATTCCATACCTCCCGCTCCGGATCCCTTGGTTGGCGGATCGATAAAAGTAAGGTGAGGCCATGGGAAAGGACCAACATTCTCCGTAAGATATTCGAGAGCATTCTTAACAGCCGTAAACTGCCGGTCAACCTGTTTTACCCTTACCTCAGGCAACAGCAGGGTTATGTTTACATGCTCCCATTTATCAGTATATACTGCATATCCCGGCCATGCTGTCCATGCAAAGTCAACAATGTCTTCAGCCCTGAAAGTAAGCGTCTTATTACCCTCGGCATCAGGAACAGTTTCATTTATAAGCATCCCTCCCGTTCCTACTACATAATCTTTTGGCAATGTGATCTTTACATCATAAACACTGTGATTTGAATAGAACTCCGAGTTATTATGGAACTGGTGACAATTCCATCCGCTCTGAGGTCTTTCACGCATGCCTGCCGGTTCATAGACTCCGAATTTCGGGAACCACTGGGCTACAAAATAGAAATCGTCTGAATAACCGGTTCTTCGGATTCTTGATGGTAGTTTTGTCTCGAATTCAACATTAATGAAAACTGTATCACCTGGTTTTGCAGCATCCGGAAGTATGACTCTAAGAACGGTACTGTCGTCAGGATTTCCATCATCGGGACTAATATACTGAGCGAGAGGCATTAAGTCATTACCACTCCTGTCAGTAAAAGAAATAATATCTATCCATCCCCGATCAATGGCTTTCTTTCCGGCTGATCCTCCCGATTCCCTGTATGATGTTGAATTACTGCTTCGAAAAGCATTCATATACATGTGCAACCTGATATCAGGGACATCCTCTGATGTAAAATTGACCCAGAAAGCCTCCAGAGTACCTTTTACCATTCTGGCTGCAGTATCCAGCTTAACATCAAATGTATAACCGGTTATCCTTGAACTAAGGGGTTCCCTGTTAATAACCTGGGAATTTAAAGGAAGAGCAGCAACGAGTAAAATAAAAAAAGGAATAAACTTGTTTTTCATCCGTTCTGATGATTTGATTTTGTTTTCTTATTCTTCTTTTTCCAAATCTTTTTTCATAGTATAGGGTACGGTACCTTCAGAATAAACCGCCATACCTGTAATAGTTGTATC
>CAZKWD010000283.1:0-3542 GCA_964556175.1 uncultured Rikenellaceae bacterium | reverse complement strand
CCGATGATACAGGCAAGATTGTATCGGGTGGTCCTATGATGGGTAAAGCTCTCAGCAGTACAGAAGTTCCAGTAGTTAAGGGTACTTCAGGAATAATTCTGTTCCCATCAAACGAGTCGAAGCGGACAAACTCTATGCCATGTATAAGATGTGCAAAATGCTTACAGGCATGTGCCCTCAACCTTGAACCATATTTGCTGATGACACTTTCCGAAATGGGACTTTTTGAAAGGGCTGAGAAAGAGAGAATAACAGACTGTATGGAATGCGGATCATGCAGCTTTATTTGTCCTGCGGGAAGACCCCTGCTTGATTATATCCGCCTTGGGAAAACAACTGTTATTAAGATGGCCCGTGAAAGGGTATTAAAATAATTATTCTATAATTCCAGTAAATGAGCAACCTATTAAGTGTTTCACCTTCACCCCACGCTCACGGGAAAGAGACCACAAGAAAACTGATGACAGGAGTAATAGTGGCACTCCTGCCTGCCCTTTTTACATCGATATTTTATTTCGGCTACGGTGCTGTGATAGTAACAGCCACATCAGTAATCTCCTGCGTTGTTTTTGAATACCTCATACAGAGATTTATTTTCAAAAAAACAATAACAATAACAGACGGATCAGCAGTAGTCACTGGTCTGCTGCTGGCTTTCAATGTACCGTCAAACCTTCCCATATACATCGTTATCATCGGTAGTTTTGTCTCAATAGCCATTGCAAAAATGACCTTTGGCGGACTGGGGAACAATCCTTTTAATCCTGCTCTTGTAGGCCGTGTTTTTATGCTGATATCATTCCCCGTACAAATGACATCCTGGCCTGTTCCGGCAGGATTGAATACCGCCTATACTGATGCCGTTACAGGTGCAACACCCCTGGCCATTATAAAAGAGGGACTTAAAAATGGTGAATCAATATCACAGCTTGTGACTCAGATCCCGACTCCCTCACAAATGTTCCTTGGCAACATGGGAGGTTCAATGGGTGAAGTTGCTGCAATAGCACTGCTTATAGGATTTGTCTGGCTGCTGGCAAGAAAGATCATCACCTGGCATATTCCAGTATCCGTTGTAGGCAGCATTGCCATTTTTACTGCAATTCTCTGGCTCATAAATCCGGAGAAAAATGCGGATCCGCTTTTCCATATCCTTGCCGGTGGTGTGCTTCTTGGAGCCATCTTCATGGCCACAGATTATGTTACCTCACCCATGAATCCAAAAGCCATGTTGATTTATGGATGCGGTATCGGAATTCTTACCGTAATTATCAGAGTATGGGGCGCTTACCCCGAAGGAGTATCGTTTGCAATCCTTATTATGAATGCTTTTGTACCGCTGATGAATACTTATATTAAACCTAAAAGATTTGGGGAGGAGGTGAAAAATGGCTAAAACCGAATCAACTCTCAAGAATATGGTACTGTCGCTTACTCTTGTAGCACTGGGAGCATCAGCATGTCTTGGTTTTATTTATGAAATTACCAAAGGGCCTATTGCAACCACTGCCCTGAACAAAAAACTGGATGCTATCAAGCAGGTTGTACCTGATTTTAATAATAATCCGGATGCCGAGATGTTCCGGCTGCCAACGGGCGAGGGCGATAGTCTCGATGTTTATCCGGCAAAAAATGACAGTGTGCTTATCGGCTATGCAGTCAACACCTACACAAACAACGGATTCGGCGGGAATATTACGATAATGGCCGGATTTAAAACTGACGGCACAATCATCAATATAACCGTTCTTACGCATAAAGAGACTCCCGGGTTGGGTAACAAGATGACTGAACCAGAGTTTAAAGATCAATTCATGAATAAGAATCCGAAAGAATTCAGTCTTGTGGTAGATAAAGACGGGGGACCGGTTGATGCCATAACTGCCGCTACAATAAGTTCCAGGGCATTCTGTGATGCCGTACAACGTGCCTATAACACACTGCAGAAAGGAGGTCAGGAATGAACCAGTTACAAAACTTTACAAAAGGCTTCTTCAAGGAGAATCCCCTCCTTGTCCTTGTATTGGGCTGCTGCCCCGCCCTGGCCACAACCTCTTCAGCATTCAACGGCCTAGGTATGGGAATTGCAACAACATTTGTCCTCCTGGGATCAAATACCGTCATTTCTCTTCTTTCGGATGTTATCCCTAACAAGGTCAGAATCCCGGCATTTATCATAGTTATTGCCTCATTTGTTACAATTGTCGACCTTGTTATGCAGGCTTATGTGCCTGAATTGTATGAAACCCTGGGAATATTCATTCCGCTGATAGTTGTAAACTGCATTGTACTGGGCCGGGCCGAGGCATTTGCAAGCAAGAATTCCCTGCTATCCTCGGTCATTGACGGACTGGGAATGGGTCTCGGCTTTACCATGGCTCTGGGAATTTTGGGATCCATCCGTGAAATATTGGGAAGCGGGGCACTGTTTGGTTACAAATTCATCAGTGGTGACGGCATCCTGGTATTTATCCTTGCACCCGGAGCTTTCATAGCACTGGGATACATGATCGCTTTAATAAACCGGTTTAGAAAAACCTAAAAAGAGACTGACATGGAATATATACTAATTATTATATCAGCTGTACTGATCAACAATATAGTTCTTGCCCAGTTCCTGGGCATCTGTCCCTTCCTGGGGGTTTCAAATAAGGTCAACACAGCTCTGGGTATGGCGGGCGCAGTAACATTCGTCATGGTCCTTGCTTCGATAGTTACATATCTTATCCAGGTATATATACTTGATAAACTGGGCATTGGGTTTATGCAGACAATAACCTTTATCCTGGTTATAGCATCCCTGGTCCAGATGGTGGAGATAATTCTGAAAAAGATCAGCCAGCCTCTTTACCAGGCTCTCGGGATTTACCTTCCGCTTATAACTACAAACTGCGCAGTACTGGGTGTTGCAATACTTATAATTAAGAAAGACTTCAATCTTCTTGAAGGTACAATATTCGCTGCGGCAAATGCCATAGGATTCGGACTTGCCCTGGTAATTCTTGCCGGGATAAGAGAACAGCTTGAACTGGTTAACATCCCGAAGGCAATGAAAGGTGTCCCGGTTTCATTAATCGTTGCAGGAATACTTGCCCTGGCTTTTATGGGGTTCACCGGAATAGTAAAATAAATAACTACATTTGTCATATTACCTACAAGCGTAATAGATGACATTATCGGAGTATTACCGGGTTCTGGGTTTACCGTTAAACTCTTCGGTTAACGACATAAAGAAAGCCTACAGGAAGAAAGCCCGCCTGTACCACCCCGACGTTAATCCTTCTCCCAGCGCACGCGATAAATTTATTCTTGCCACGGAAGCCTATGATTTCCTTATCGCAAACCACGATAAAATGAGAAAAGATGAAGAATCGTACCGGCAGACAATGGAAAACTGGAGAAAATACAGGCAGGACAGATCACGGCAACGTGCCCGTGCATACTCCCATGCATCCTATATCCGGTTTAAAAAAACAGAATTTTATAAGACTACAAGAATATTTGACGGGACAACAATCATTTTCAGCCTGATCCTGTCAGTT
>CAZKWD010000282.1:0-3567 GCA_964556175.1 uncultured Rikenellaceae bacterium | reverse complement strand
GATTGATATCTTCACCACAACCTCATCAATCTTAACCTCCCTGACATCACTGCCGGCAAGCTTGTCAGACAGAGTTACTGATGTTGCCAGCGTCTGAGAGCCTATATATGCCGCATGTCTTTTCACAGCTTCCCTCACAAACTCATGACCCTCGATCTGTACTGTTATCTTGTCGGTAACATCATAGCCATTCTCCTTGCGGATATTCTGGATACGGTTAACAAACTCCCTGGCAATGCCTTCGTAACGAAGCTCATCCGTGACAGTAATATCGAGGGCTACAGTGAGCCTTCCCTCATTGGCAACCTGCCACCCGGGGATATCCTCAGAGATGATATCAACATCTTCAGCGGTAAGTATGATCTGCTGCCCGTTAATACTTATTTTATGTGATCCGTTAACCTCAAAGGATACTATTTCCTGCTGCGATAACCCTGATATGGCATTGCTTATCTCCTTCATCAGTTTTCCATACCTGGGACCGAGTGTTTTGAAATTCGGCTTTATCTTTTTAACAAGAATGGATGAAGTATCATCAATATATTCTGCTTCTTTGACATTCACCTCTGTAAGTACAAGGCCCTTAACAGCCTCAAATTTCTTTTTGAAGGTTTTATCAGGAAGGGGGATCATTATTTTCGCGAGCGGCTGACGTACTTTTATGCTTACTTTCCTTCTCAATCCAAGGATCATTGAAGATATAGTCTGTGCAATGTCCATCCTCTCCTCCAGATCCTTATCTATCAGGCCGTCATTATATTCGGGGAAAAGCACCAGATGAACGGATTCTTCCTTATGCTTTCCGGTTGTGATATTGAGGTTGCGGAATAGCATTTCCATATAAAAAGGAGCTATAGGAGCTGCGAGCCTGCTGACTGTCTCGAGGCATGCATAGAGGGTCTGGTAAGCAGCTATTTTGTCCTGGTCATAATCGCCTCCCCAGTAACGCTTCCTGTTAAGTCTTACATACCAGTTACTGAGATTCTCCGTTACAAAATCCTGTATTGCCCTTCCTGCACGTGTGAGGTCATAATCTTCATAACATCTTCCTACCTCTTTTACCAGGGAATTAAGAAGAGAGATGATCCAGCGGTCAATTTCCGGACATTCATTTACAGGAATATCTTTTTCGGCATACCTGAAATTATCGACATTTGCATAGAGGGCAAAGAAGGAATAAGTATTGTAGAGTGTACCGAAGAATTTGCGTTTTGCCTCATCCACCCCTGCAAAATCGAACTTCAGATTATCCCAGGGTTGTGCATTGGTAAGAAGATACCAGCGCAGGGGATCCGAACCATACTGTTCAATTGTTGAGAAGGGATCTACTGCATTTTTAAGGCGTTTCGACATTTTGTTGCCGTTTTTGTCCAGCACCAGTCCGTTTGATATGATATTTTTAAATGCCACGGAGTCGGAAGTCATTACTGCTATTGCATGGAGTGTAAAAAACCATCCTCTTGTCTGGTCAACTCCTTCTGCAATAAAATCGGCCGGGAACATATCGCTGAAATTCTCTTTGTTCTCAAAAGGATAGTGTGCCTGGGCGTAGGGCATTGCGCCTGAGTCGAACCAAACATCAATAAGGTCAGGTTCGCGGAACATTTTCTTTCCCGAAGGACTCACTAGTACTATCTCATCAACAAAGGGACGATGCAGATCAAACTTCTCATAGTTTTCCTGTGAGTTATCCCCCGGAATGAAATCTGCCAGCGGATTCTTTTTCATGAAGCCGGCTTTAAGGGCTTTTTCAATTTCTTCCTTCAGCTCCTTAGCTGATCCTATGCATTTTTCTTCCTTCCTGTCTTCTGTTAACCAGATTGGCAAAGGAGTACCCCAGAACCGTGATCTGGAGAGGTTCCAGTCAACGAGATTCTCGAGCCACTTTCCGAATCTGCCCGTTCCTGTTGAGGAAGGTTTCCAGTTAATGGTATTGTTAAGTTCGATCATCCTGTCGCGCAGGGCTGTAGTGCGGATAAACCATGCATCAAGCGGATAATAAAGAACCGGTTTGTCGGTACGCCAGCAGTGAGGATAGCTGTGAACCTGTTTTTCGATCCTGAATACTTTCCCGCTCTGTTTAAGCATCACGGCAATGTCTACATCAAGAGTATCGCTTTCCTGGGCGATTTTATCGTCATATTCATTTTTTACCGGCCGTCCTTCAAAATCTTTATATGTTTCTGTATTAACCCGTTCTCTGACAAAATTATCATCAAGGTCAGATACCGGTACCATATAACCTCTTTTATCAACCATCGGCCCCATCGAGCCGTCCTTTCTTTTCAGCATCATCGGCGGTACACCATACTCTTTTGCTATTTTATAGTCATCAGCGCCAAAAGTAGGTGCGATATGGACAATGCCGGTTCCATCTTCGGTGGTAACAAAATCTCCGGTAAGAACTTTGAAGGCTCCCTTATCAGGTTTTACCCAGTCAATAAGTTGCTCATAATTAACGCCTTCCAGCTTATTCCCCAAAAATTCATCAAGTACTTTATAGGGTATCTTCTTATCGCCGGGTTTGTATTCCGAAAAGTGAAGGCCCACATTAGCTTCGGGAAACATTGAATTGAGAAGGTCTTTAGCAATAACAACAGTGACAGGCTCCCCCGAATAAGGATTAAAGCTTTTAACCATTATATATTTAATCTCTTCTCCAACAGCCAGGGCGGTATTTGAAGGAAGCGTCCATGGTGTTGTTGTCCATGCCATTATATGGACAGAGAGTGTATCAACATGACTAAAGAGGAATTCTGATTTTTCATCCTGTATGACCTTGAAGAGAGCAATGCAGGTTGTATCCTTTATATCCTTGTAGCAACCGGGCAGGTTTAGTTCATGTGAGCTGAGTCCGGTTCCTGCTGCCGGTGAAAATGGCTGGATGGTATATCCCTGGTAAAGAAAACCTTTTGTATGAAGCTGTTTCAGGAGCCACCACAGAGTCTCAATATAACGGTTATCGTAGGTTACATAGGGATGGTCCATGTTGACCCAGTAACCCATCTTACGTGTCAGATCCTCCCACTGGTCGGTGTATCTCATAACATCCTTCTTGCAGGCATTATTAAATTCCACTATTGATATCTTTTCTGTACCGATATCTTCCTTGGTTATGCCCAGGGCTTTTTCCACTCCAAGCTCTATCGGCAAACCATGTGTATCCCACCCTGCCTTGCGTTTTACTTCATAACCGCATTGTGTCTTATAACGGCATATTGCATCCTTAATAGTACGGGCCATAACATGATGGATACCCGGAATGCCATTTGCTGAAGGGGGCCCTTCATAAAAAACAAATTCTCCTTTTCCGTTCAGCTCGCGAACACTTTTCCGGAAAGTGTCATTCTCATCCCAAACCTTTAGAATATCCTTGTTTACCTTCGGCAGATCAAGATTTTTATATTCAGGAAACCGTTTTACCATGGTTATTACGCTGTAAACTAAAATGAAACGGGCAAAGATAATAAAAAACCCCCCTGCCCCCCTAAAGGGGGGATAATTTTTTGATTATTTTGGTTAAAGTTAAGGAGATTGCTTTGTCGCTTTATAACCTGTACTGAGGTC
>CAZKWD010000281.1:0-3570 GCA_964556175.1 uncultured Rikenellaceae bacterium | reverse complement strand
TATGTACCGGGTTAAATGATCCGAAATATAAACCAACATTTAACATTAAACAGATTCTTACAATAATGGTTAATTACTTTGTGAACCTTTGTGTAAACCTTGGTGTTCCTTTGTGGTTAAAAATCTTCACCACAAAGTATCACAAAGTACATCACTAAGGGACTCAAAGTAATTAAATTCAATTAATTAAAATATTAAATTCTTATCGCATATAAAATCCTTTACCAAATTATACACCTCATTTTGGGTTTTTCCCAGGTTGTCGTTAATAGCTATACTATCAAACTGATCAGCAAGTTTCATTTCCTCTTCAGCTTTTTCCAATCTCATTCTAATCTTTGCGGGATTATCAGTACCTCTTTGTACAAGTCTTTTTTCAAGTTCTTTAACTGAGGGTGGCATGATAAATATAGAAATAGCCTTATGCCCGAAAATACTTTTCAGGTTGATGCCTCCCTTTACATCCACATCGAAAAGAACATGATTTCCGTTTGCCCATATCCTGTCGATTTCGCTTTTTAAAGTACCGTAAAGCTGGTTCTTATAGACCTCTTCCCATTCAATAAATTCTTCCCGGCGTATTTTTTTACGGAACTCTTCAACAGACAAAAAATAGTACTCCTTACCGTTTTTTTCTTTTCCCCTGGGAGTACGGGTTGTGGCAGAGATAGAAAACTCAAGGTTCAATCCCTTTTTAAGCAGATGTTTTACTATTGTTGATTTTCCTGCTCCTGAAGGTGCTGATATTATGACTATTTTACCTTTCATACCCTGGCAAGGTTATTTTGCCACCAAGACACGAAGTCACCAAGCTTCACCAAGTAAGAATCACGGGTGTTTCTTAGTGTCTTGGTGTCTTTGTGGCACTTTTTTTAAATCCTTATAAGACATTCATTGTCTGTTCCTTGGTTTTTTCCAGCTCATCTTTCATCATCACAACAAGCTTCTGAATGGACGCATCATTTGCCTTTGAACCTATGGTATTTATCTCACGACCGATCTCCTGGGAAATAAAACCAAGTATTTTCCCGTTTGGCGGTTCAATGACGATTTTTTCCAGGAAATACTCACAATTTTTTTTCAGCCTGACTTTTTCCTCGTTGATATCCATTTTTTCGAGATAAAAGATAAGCTCCTGCTCAAACCTGTTCATGTCGATGTTCTCTGTCCCGATATTTTCAACAAGTGAGTTTTTGAGTCTGTTTCTGAGCCTGGCTGTTCTCTCCTCTTCGAAACTTTCTATGTCTGAAAGCAGTGTAAGTATCCTGGTTATGCACCCTTTCAGGTCAATTTCAAGAGAACTTCCCTCCTCGATCCTGTAATTATCAAGCTGTTCTGCTGATTCGATAATCTTTTCCTTTACCAGTTGCCATTCTTCCTCGGCAAGCTCTGGTTTTTCTGTTTTAAATGCATCGGGGAACTTCATTATTGCGGCAAGTATCTGCTCATCTGTTTTAATATTCAACTCACCGGCAATCTCTTTCATCTGCTCAAAATAATTTTTGACCACAGCTTTATTGATCACCGGAACATTCTCAATATCAAGCACATCAAAACTGATTGTCAGATCAATTTTGCCCCTCTCGAGTTTCTGGCTGATAATATTTCTTATTTCGGATTCCTTTTCCCTGTACATCCAGGGCAGCCGTGTATTAAGATCAAGTGATTTGGAGTTTAGAGATCTTATTTCTAATGTGATCTTTCTTCCGGCAATTTCGGCAGTGGTCTTACCAAAGCCGGTCATGGATTTTATCATATCCTTGTTATTGGTAATAAAACTGAAAGTTACAAATTCCCGTTAAAATTCACAACAGCCTTGGTTTTCCAGCGTCCCATCTTGTAATAGATAAAAGAGAGAATAAGACCGATGAGCCAGCCTGCCGGTATCGACCACCAAATTCCAACTGCACCTATTTTCCCGGACAGGTACCATGCAACGGGGATCCTGATTATCCAGAGCGATATGAGTGAAAAGATCATTGGCCAGAAAGTGTCTCCTGCACCTCTCATTATGCCATTATACATGAACATGAGGGTAAGGGTTATATAAAAGATGCTGACGATAGTAAGGTACTGATTACCTGTGAATATTACCTCGGCGTCATTTGTAAAAAGGCTCACCAGCATTTTTCCAAAGAGTACTATAAAAACAGTTGTGGCAATCGTCACTCCTCCGGCCATTTTTAATGTTGCTAACAGACCGGATCTGATCCGTTCTGTTTTTCCGGCACCAATATTCTGACCGACAAATGTTGAAAGTGCCTGGGAGAATGTTATTGCCGGAATTGTAGAGAGGTTATCAAGGCGAATAGCGACCGAAAATCCTGCTATTACATTGGTTCCGAATGTATTGACAATGCCCAGCAGTGCAAGGTTTCCAAGGGCAACGAGTGTATGTTGTATACCCGTAGGCAACCCGATACGTATGCTTTGTCTGAAAATTTCCCTGTCGAAATGAAGTCCTTTAATTGCTATTCGTATCAATTTATGCGTCTTATTGAGCCAGAATATTGCCAGACCAAATGCCAGTCCGTTTGCTATTATAGTTGCATAGGCAGCACCGGCTATACCCCATTTGAAAACCGCAACAAAAAGCAGATCGAGTATGATATTTACTGCGATTGCAATAATCAGGAAATAGAGTGGAGTTTTTGAATCACCCAGTCCTCTCAGGGCAGCACTTGTACCGTTGAAACCGAAAAATATTATTATTCCTGAGAAGAAAATACGAAGGTACTGTGTTGCCTGGGGCATTATCTCCTCCGGCAGTCCCAGCAGTCTGAGCAATGGCTGGGCAAATATTAATCCTGCAGCAGTAACAATAATACCAGCACCTGCACTGTACACATACATGGTATCGATTGCTCTTTTGACCTTTACAAAGTCTTTTGCTCCGAAATACTGCGAAATCACCACGGTGGTTCCCATTACCAGGCCTATTATCAGGGATACCATCATAAAGATCACCGGGAATGAAGCGCCAACAGCGGCAAGTGCCTCTTTACCAATGAAATTTCCTACTATAATGGTGTCGATTATACTGAAAAGCTGCTGAAAGACATTTCCGATAAGCATCGGTGCGGCAAACTGAAATATGAGTTTTCCTTCTTTCCCTGTAGATAGATCCAGCATTTTTATTTTTTAGCGCTGCAAAGAAAATGATTTACATGATAACATCAAAATTTGCGGTAGATAATACAGGTTGCATGTTACTGGGTCCCGGGTCCTGGGTCCTGGGTCCTCGGCTATACTCTTTCCAGCTCAATTGAAAAATGTCTCAAAAATGGCGCCTCTTTTTTGATGCGAAAACCTTTCTGTATCGTAACTCTTCTTTCAAATACATTTCCAGCCACGGCAGCAACATAATCCATATGTCTGTCGGTATATACCCTGCGGGGAACAGCCAGCCTGTCAAGCTCCACACCGCTATGTCTGTTCTCTCGTGTCACAGGATCCCTGTCAGCCATGAGTGCTCCTATCTCTGAGCTTCTTATACCTCCTTCAATATAGAGCTCAACTGCAAGCGCCTGCCCGGGAAACTCT
This sequence comes from uncultured Rikenellaceae bacterium, assembly GCA_964556175.1. Taxonomy (GTDB): domain Bacteria; phylum Bacteroidota; class Bacteroidia; order Bacteroidales; family VadinHA17; genus LD21. The sequence continues at coordinate 27 of CAZKWD010000281.1, read as the reverse complement.
TCGTCGGGGATCTGGGGCAGAAATCTC
>CAZKWD010000280.1:0-3577 GCA_964556175.1 uncultured Rikenellaceae bacterium | reverse complement strand
CGAATTTGGTGGCAATCACAACTTCACCCTTGAAAGGTTCCAGTGCCTCACCCAAAAGTTCCTCATTATTGTAAGGTCCGTATACTTCTGCCGTATCAAAGAAAGTTATCCCAAGTTCCACAGATTTCCTGATAAAGGCGATCATATCTTTCTTTTCAGGGAAAGGAGGGAAGGAGAATGTCATTCCCATACAACCGAGACCAAGAGCTGAGACTTCAAGTCCGCTTTTGCCAAGTATTCTTTTTTCCATTTTTTTATGTTTTAATTATTCCTGAATTTCAAGGGACTCATTTTAAAATTCCACCAGTTTTATATGCGACTTTTTTGGCTTTCATCAGGTTTCTGTTTGAAATTTTTCTGTGTGCAAAGAAAGCAGATATTCAGAAGATTCTATAACAAATATCAAACAAAACAATCCGGCTGACTGTTAATACACGGATTATATAATTTAATATATCATGAAATATGTTGTATAATAACAACAAATAAGCTATATTTGTGGAAAATAAACAACATAATAAATGAGAACAAAGAAACAGGTACTCTTCCCCAGACATCAGAAGATACTTGAACAGGTAGGTGAGAATATAAGACTAGCCAGGAAAAGGAGGAGATTTACAACAATACAAGTTGCTGAAAGAGCAGGTATTGACCGCACTACACTATACCGAATAGAGAAGGGGAGTGCCAGAGTCACAATAGGAGCCTATTTCAATGTCCTGTGCGTACTGGGTATACAGGATGATTTTCTGAAACTTGCATCAGACGATATTCTTGGCAGAAAGCTTCAGGATCTTAAGTTATTGGGGGGGAAGTGATATGGATAAAACAAAATCTAATATTTGGGTATATGCTCATTGGACCGGAATGAATAACCCGAAATGTATCGGAATATTATCGGCTCATTTCGGGAAAGGGCGGAAATCATTCAGTTTTGAATACGATAAGGCCTGGATATCATCTGATGAGCAGATACTACTTGATCCGGATCTGGGTTGGTTTACAGGTCAGCAGTATCCGGTTGAAAAGGAAAATTTCGGGATGTTCCTTGATTCCATGCCCGATTTCTGGGGTCGGACACTTATGCAGAGAAGAGAATCGCAGAAAGCCCGTGAGGAGGGAAGAAATCCCCGGAAATTGCATGATATCGACTATCTCCTTGGTGTATTTGATGATAGCAGGATGGGTGCGTTGAGGTTTAAAACGGAGCCTGACGGGCCATTCCTGGATGTTGCCTCTGAGACAACTGTTCCTCCCAGGACATCCCTGGGAGAGCTGCAAAAGGCGGTTGATGTCATTGAATCTGATGAGGCTGATGATGAGAAGGTAAGGGAATGGCTCATATTATTGCTTGCTCCCGGCTCTTCTCTTGGAGGAGCAAGACCTAAGGCAAATTTTATCGACAGATCAAAAGAGTTGTGGATAGCAAAGTTTCCCTCACGGAGTGATACAATCGATAAAGCAGCATGGGAGTTGCTCGCTTACAGGATGGCCATTAAAGCCGGGATAAATATGTCAGCCTCACGGATATCAAAAATTTCGGGTCGTCATAACACTTTCCTTACAAAAAGATTTGACCGTACAGGGGACAAACGTATTCATTATGCATCAGCAATGACGATGACCGACAATTCAGAGGAAAAGTTGAGAGATACAAGGGCAAGTTATCTCGAGATAGCAGAGTTCATAAAATTCTTCGGGGCATCAAACCGGGAAGACCTTCAACAGTTATGGAGAAGGATAATATTCAATATTGCTGTTTCAAATACCGATGACCATATGCGGAATCATGGTTTTTTGCTTTCTGATAAAGGTTGGCGTTTATCTCCTGCTTTTGATATTAATCCTTCCGTAGATAAAAACGGGCTTGCACTCAATATTGACATGGATGATAATTCTCTCGATTTTGAGCTTGCTAAAAGTGTTGGAGAATATTTTATGCTGAAAACAGATGAGATGGATGAGATTATCAGACAGGTAAAAGCCGTCACCAAACGATGGAAAACTTATGCATCAGCTATAGGAATTTCAAAGAAAGGACAGGAATTGATGGAACCTGCCTTTATCGAATAATAAAACCTGAACCTCACAATGTAATTTTAGTACCATTAAAGGTAATAAGTCTTATTCAGGCCTTTTCGCCTCTAACAATCTCATTTTTGTCATTATCCCAGTACATGGTTCTGCCTTCAAGGTATGCCCTGGTGCCCATATGAGCAGTCATAGCCTCCTGGAAAGCATGGTCGATGTTACAGGAAGGTGTTTGCCCCTGTCGGATACATTCGAGCCACTCTCTGAGATGAAGGTGGGTTGTATCATAACGTTTACCATTCACATAGGTGTAAAGAAGTCCGCGTTGTGCGAAGTAAAGCTCTGTGGCTGAAGTAACTGCATCCACTTTACTCTGCCCTGGTACATAAGTAAAAAAGGGTTGATCTGTCTGGATTATACCCTGTCTGATCTTTTCCGCGTATCGTTCAGAATTCCTGTCGGCAATTATACTGAGGATATCAGATACTTCCATGGAAGCATCATGTCCCATGAACACTTTACCTCTTCTCCTGGAACTGGCCAGTGTAGAGCTGTATAGCATGGTAAGGTTCCTGTCAGGCCATTCGAAGGTGGTTTGCAGAACATCAGGAACTGTACGTCCGTCTTTGAAAAAATATACACCACCCGAAGAAGTAGCGGAGGCAGGTATCCCCACGTGCATTATCTGGTTCACAGCATCATATTCATGTGTAAGAAGGTCACCTGAAAGACCTGTACTGTAATCCCACCAGCAGCGCCAGCGGAAGAAACGCTCAAGGCTGAACTGGTTTCGCTCCTCAGGTCCTACATAACGCTCCAGTCCATTTGATTTCATATAATCGGTATACTCCTTTATGCGGTCCTTATTTCCTTCAAACTGCTGCCAGTCGATGGTTTCTGGATTCGACCCATTAATAATATCATAGACCCATGCACCATTGGGAGTGTTACGGTTCGTACATACTTCAATAAGATTGACATGACCCAGAAGGTCATTCTTGATTATCTCTTCTGCTTTCTGATAACAGGCTGTCTGGCGGCCCTGGTGACCAAGTTGGAATACTGCACCGGTCTCTTTGATTGTCTGGTGAAGCATATATGTTTCGGGAACAGTCCAGGTAAGAGGTTTTTCACAATAAACATGTTTGCCACTTCTGGCAGCATCCATTGCCATGGTGCCGTGCCAGTGGTCGGGTGCGGCAATTACAACAGCATCAATGTCGTCTGCCGCAAGTAACTCCTGGTAAGTGCGGTAGCGTTTTGGGACAGGACCTAATTTTCCGTTTGAGCCCTCCCTGTTAATATTGGCACCTGCATGCTGTGCAGCCTCTCCATAAACATCAAAAATATCACAAACGCCATTTATTACGATATTCAGGTTATCTTGTTCACGGAACAGATCGAGCCGGGTGTCATCAGGATTATTCTTTTTTGCTTCAATAAGAGTATCAATATATGAAGGTTCGGCAAATCCCAGTCCTCTCATTAATTGTTTGCCGCGTATTCCGAAACCAATCAATCCGATCCGTATTTGTTTTCCATCAGG
>CAZKWD010000279.1:0-3582 GCA_964556175.1 uncultured Rikenellaceae bacterium | reverse complement strand
GTTTCAAAACAGCGCTGATATAGGAAATCCTGTGAAAAAGGGTTCTTCAGAGTACAACTCAACTGACCAGTCATACACGCTCAGGGGAGCAGGATACAATATCTGGTTCGAAAGAGATGAGTTCCACTTTCTGTATAATAAGATCAAGGGGGATTTTATCATCACAGCCAATTTTAAATTCGAAGGTGAAGGTACTGATCCGCACAGAAAGACCGGCTGGATGCTGAGAGCTTCAACAGAGGAAGATTCTCCACATATTTCAGCTGTTCGCCATGGCGATGGTCTTACCGTAATGCAATGGAGGGATTTAGCAGGAGCTGAAATGAAAGATCCCGAAGATGAGGTATTTGCAAAAGGATCAGCTTATGAGATTATCCAGATTGAGCGGTCAGGAAAAATCATATTCATGAGAGCAGCACATCCGGGAGAACCACTTGAGACTATAGGTTCCTACGAGATGATCAACCTGCCCGATGAGGTTTTTGCAGGGCTCTTTGTCTGTTCGCACAATCCCGATGTTGTTGAAGAAGCAACTGCCTGGAATGTGCGTATTGATCAACCTGCAGGAGATAATTATAATCCCGGAAGAGAGGGATATCTGGGCTGCCGGTTAGAAACTATGGATGTTTTCAATGGAAAAAGAATGGTCATATATGAGAAAGAAGGAAGGTTTGAAGCACCAAACTGGATGCCTGACGGGAAAAAACTACTTTTTAACATGGACGGATCATTATACACAATACCGGTAGCGGGAGGAGAGATTGAGAAGCTTAATACCGGTTTCGCAGACAGGAACAATAATGACCATGGCATATCCTTCAATGGCAAGTTGCTGGCTATCAGCAATCATCGTGAGGGAATGCCGGGAGGCGGCTCCGCTGTGTATGTTCTTCCCCTGAAAGGAGGTACTCCCACCCTTGTAACTGAAAATACTCCCTCGTACTGGCACGGCTGGGCTCCAAACAATAAGGAAGTGGTATATGTTGCCCAGCGTGATGGGAAGAATATCTATAATATTTACAGAAACTCGATAAAAGGAGGTCAGGAGGTTGCTCTTACAGATATAGGGGCCGGAAAACATGTTGACGGCTGTGAATATTCGCCTGATGGAGAATATATTTATTATAACGGAAGCCATACGGGCAATATGCAGATCTGGCGTATGAAACCTGATGGATCAGACAGGGAACAGCTCACTTTTGATGAATATAAGAACTGGTTTCCCCATATCTCACCGGATGGTAAATGGATCGCGTTCATTTCATTCCCCCCGGATATTGAGAAAAACAGCCACCCTTCATATAAACGGGTGATGCTCAGGCTTATGCCCGTTACAGGAGGCCAGCCGAAGGTTATTGCATACCTCTATGGCGGACAGGGAACCATTAATGTGCCGTCATGGTCACCTGACAGCAGGCATATTGCATTTGTAAGCAACTCTGGCAAATAAAAAGTAAAATCTTAAAAAAAATACATATTTTGCTGCCGGCAAATTTTAGCGGATGATAATCTCAGGCCTTTATACATTGCTGACAGTTCCTGTATACGGAATACTATATGCATATACCGCTATCGGAATTTTTGTGGCTTTATTCCTTTCATGGATAAATGTTAAAAAACCAGTGTTAATCCTTTCAAAGCTCTGGGCAAAATCCGTATTCCTTCTGATGGGCAAGATCATACATGTCAGGGGAAAAGAAAATATCAATAAGGGTGAGAAATATATTCTTATTGCCAATCATGCCAGTTTGTTCGATATAGTGGCCATAATGTCTTTTTACCCGGAGGTTTCCTGGTTCGGACACGAGCGGCTTCTAAGGGTCCCTGTGCTTGGTAAATTCCTGAAAATGACGGATTATGTTCCTTTCAGGGAACCAACAGTAACCAACACCCGCCATATGCTTGAACAACTGATTGAAAAGGCCAATAACCGCTCGGTGGCACTGTTTCCTGAAGGCACAAGAACCACAAGTGGTAAGATAAATCCGTTTTACAGGGGGTTCATTTACCTGTTCAGGTCGAGAGAGATCGGGATACTGCCGGTTACTCTTAACGGTTTCTATAATTTCAAACCAAAAACAAGATTCTATATCAATTTTGGATCAAAGCTTGAAATTGTGATCCATAAACCGATCCCAAGGGAAGAACTTATAAACAGAAGTGACAGTGAGATAACATCAACTGTGAAGGCTGTTATCGAATCTGCATATCATTAATCATACCATCAATGACAGAAGAGAAAAAAGAAAAGTGGATTTTTATCGTTAATCCGATAGCGGGCAATAGTTTTGCCGGCACAATGGTTCCTGAGATTGAAAACAAAATAAAGGAGTACAATATTAATGGTGAGGTTGTTCTGACGGAATGTCCCGGTCATGCCACGGAAATCTCAAAAAACTCAGCAGAAAAGGGTGTAAAATACATCATCGCTGTCGGTGGTGATGGAACATTCAATGAAGTTGCCAGGTCTTTAATAAATAACAAGGAGGTGGTTGCCGGTATTATTCCGGCAGGATCAGGTAATGATTATTGCCAGATCACGGGATTTCCCAATCGTTTTACAGACCACGAATGGGATATATTCTTCAGAAAAAATGTAGTTGCACAGGATGTTGGAAATGTAAATGGCACTGTTTTTCTGAATGGTTTGGGTATTGGTTTTGATGCCGAAGTTGCTGCACAGAACTATACTGATGAAGGAATGGTAAGAAAAGGGGGGAGTGATAAATATATATGGCAAATTGTAAAAACGCTCCTTTTTTTCAGGGAAAAAAGGATGATAGTAATCAGTAATGGCGATCGTCACGAAACCGATTGTTTCATGAATACAGTTTCAATAGGGAGACGGTTCGCAGGCAGTTTCTTCCTGACTCCAAAAGCTATTGCTGATGACGGACTGTTAGATGTCTGCTCAATTAAAAAGCTAAACCTCTTCCACAGATTCAGGCTTTTGCTTATGGTTCCAAAAGGAAAGCATATAAATGACAAAAGAGTAAATTATTTCCAGACCGCCTCAATTGATCTTGAGTTCCCGGGGAAGGTGCCCTATCATGTTGATGGAGAGCTTTTCTTTGCCAAAACATTTAATGTCAGACTTATACCTGCCGGGCTCAATATCATATACAATCCTGATGGCAACCACTTTTTCAAAAGTGTCTGATGTGAAAAGTTATATTGCTTTTTTTGATCTCGACCGCACCATTACCGGTGAAATCAGCGGCAATATTCTTGCCCGGGAAGCATATAAGAAGGGACTTATGTCACACTTAGATATTTTACATGCTCTCTGGCTTTTATTCTTATATAAAATATCACTCAGGGATCCTGTTAAAATAATTAATGAGATGGCTGCCTGGGTTAAAGATGTACCCGAAACAGTATTCAACAAACTGTCAGTGGAAATCTCAAAAAATGTCCTGATACCGGCTATTTATCCGGAAGCAATAAGAGAAATAAAAATGCATAAAAAAAACGGTGCAGGAACAGTTATACTTTCATCAACTCCCGCTTTCATAGGTCGTGAAATGGCAAAAGCACTCGATATGGATGATATAATATGTTCAGAACTGGAGGTTAACAACG
>CAZKWD010000278.1:0-3602 GCA_964556175.1 uncultured Rikenellaceae bacterium | reverse complement strand
ACAGGATAGTCTCCATTACCGCGGTTCATACTGGAAATGCACAGGTATTGAAGGGAGGATTGCCATATATCAGGCAACATATTATGAAAGATGTGCGGAAGGATGCTGTTTTTCTGGTACCACTCGCTCTGCTGGTAATGCTTCTGATCCTCAAGCTGAGCCTGGGTGAGTGGAGAAGTGTCCTGATGCCTTTCAGCGTAGTGGTGCTTTCAATAGCCATGTGTATGGGTTTGATTCCCCTGCTGGGCTGGAAAATGTCAATTATAACCCTTCTTGTTCCAATTATTCTTGTTGCCGTAGCCAATAATTACGGAATATACCTTGTTGCAAGATACCAGGAGCTACGACTGAAGGGCGAGACAGTTGGCGGGAAATCAATTGCCAGGGAACTGTCAGGTTCTTTGAATATGCCAATACTTTTCAGCGGACTTACTACTGTTGCAGGTATCCTGGCACTGCTGGCACATTCTATTATCCCGGCCAGGCAGGTTGGAATACTTGCAGCTGCCGGTGTGGCAATGGCACTTATCATGAGTCTGATCATGATTCCTGCACTTATCTATTTCAGGGGAAAAGGGAAAAATAATTTCAAACCGAAGAAGATTAAAACAGAAGGATTTGAAAGGTTCCTGAGAGCTCTGTCAGGACTTATCATTAAAAAACCGGGACATATCATAGCAGGTTTTGTATTGCTTACAATAATTCTTGCGTCAGGAATGACACTTCTGAAAATAGAGACCAACCAGGAGAAGTATTTCCCGAAGAAAAATCCCCTGAGGATGGCTTCAGATATCATAAACAGTAAGTTCGGGGGATCACAGACTATCTCTGTTATGGTCGAAGGAAACATCAAGGATCCCGAAGTAATGCAGGGGATTGATAATCTGACCACCAGGGTGGAGAACATGGAAGGTGTTGGCCAGGTATTCTCTATTTCTCAGGCTGTAAGGGAGATGAGCAAGGCAATATATAATCCCGGAGAAAAAGGTTATGATATAATACCACAATCGAGAGCAGCTATTGCACAGATGTTTGAGCTGTATAATATGAGTGGTGATCCCGATGACTTCAGGCAGATGATGAATCTGGAAAACACAAAGGCTCACATCCTTATCCGTCTCTCCAATCCCGAAAACAGGATAATAAAGAATGTGAAATCAACGATCAATGAGCTTACTGCAGACTTCCCGGCAGAGATTACCGTGGGAGGCTATGCAATAATCATGACAGATTTTGCAGCATCTATTATCAGGGGACAGATAATTTCATTGTTGTTTGCTCTGGTAACGGTACTTATTTTCCTTTCTTTGATATTCAAATCTTTGAAAGGCGGAATTGTAGGCTCGATTCCTCTTGCATCATCAATACTTATCCTTTTCGGTTTCATGGGATTTACCGGCATTGCACTTGATGCCGCAACTGCTCTTCTCTCATCAATCATGATCGGTGTGGGAGTTGACTTTACAATACAGTATATCTGGTGCTTTAATATCCAGATCAGACAGGGCTTCTCTTATGAGGAATCAACCAGAAAAGCGATGGGGACAATAGGAAGGAGCATAATAATAAATGCATGTGGTGTAATGGCAGGATTCTCAGTACTGATCCTGTCAGGCTTCACCTCAATACGCTTCTTTGGTTATCTGGTAATTATTTCAATAGGATCATGCCTCGCAGGTGCGATAGTGCTGATACCGGCAATCCTGATGAAATTCAGGCCAACCTTTGTTGAAAAAGATATGAGTAATAGAAGACAAAAGATAAAAGTTAAAAGACAAAAGAACGATGAAAAAAAGAGTATTGTTACTGGGATTACTTCTGCCGCTTTTGCAGGTGTCGGCTCAATTGCCGGATGCAGGACAGATAATGAATAAAAGCCGGGAGCTGAGCCTTACCGGTTCAATGAGTGCTACAATTAACCTGTCAATTACCGAAAAGAACGGGGCCTCGAGAAACAGGACAATTTCGATGACTACCAAAAGCTTTTCCGGCGGACTCGAGAAAAGAATGATCAAATTTCTTGAACCGGCCGATGTAAGAGGCACTGCCATGCTGGTGGTTGATAATAAAAACAGTTCTGATGAAATGTGGATATATCTGCCAGCGTTAAAGAGAACCCGGCGGATAGTATCTTCCGAAAAGGGAAAGAGCTTTATGAGCTCGGAATTTACAAATGCCGACATGAGTTCCCCTACCCTCTCCGACTTTGTCAACCGTCAGGTTGCAGAGTCAGGAAAAGATAACATGTGGATCATCGAAAGTATTCCGGTTAATGAGGATAAAGAGGATGAATATGGTTACTCCCGGAAAATCAGTTATATCGACATGGATAATTACCAGGTACAGAAGATGGAATTCTATAACTTTGATAATGAGCTGTATAAGACAATTGAAATCAAAAGTGTGCATCAGATGCCTGAGGGAAAATATATGATCAGGGATATGATCGCATGTAATCATGTTACTGACAGACAATCAGAGATAGTATTCCGAAATATCACGGAACAGGTCAAAGTTGATGATACTTTCTTTACCGTACAGAACCTTGAGAGGTAGACGTCGGAAGTCGGTATAAGTTTCATACATTTGTCACATGACAGATGGTGAAATATGTTAAGGACAGAAGAAACGATATGTGCTCCCGCAACATCAGGAGGAGGTGCAATTGCAGTAATAAGGATAAGCGGCTCCCAAAGCATAGCCATTTGTGACAGGATCTTCCTTCCATTGGAAAAGAGAATAAAACTCTCGGAACAAAAAGGTTACACGATTGCGTACGGTGAAATACATTCCGGGGAGGATGTTATTGACGATGTTCTTGTAAGCATCTTCAGGACGCCTCACTCCTACACCGGTGAAGATTCCATTGAGATCTCATGCCATGCTTCCAGGTATATTCAGCAAAAAATACTCGAATTGCTGATAAAAAATGGCGCTGTGCCTGCAAATCCCGGTGAATTTACCATGAGAGCCTTCCTGAACGGGAAGATGGACCTGTCGCAGGCTGAAGCTGTGGCTGATCTCATAGCATCCGAATCTGAAGCAGCTCATAAAATTGCTGTCAGCCAGATGCGTGGGGAATTTTCTGATGAAATAAGGATACTTAGAGCAGACCTTCTTCATTTTGCATCTCTGATAGAACTGGAACTCGATTTCGGAGAAGAAGATGTGGAATTCGCCGACAGAATAAAACTGCTGGAAATTGTGGAAAAAGTTATGTCTGTAACAAAGGAGCTCACTGCATCATTCAGCCTGGGCAACGTAATTAAGAACGGTGTTCCTGTTGCTATTGTGGGAAATCCAAATACGGGAAAATCAACTCTTCTGAATAATCTGCTTAAAGAGGAAAAGGCAATCGTTACGGAGATACCGGGTACCACGAGGGATTCAATAGAAGATATTGCTGTAATTGACGGCATTCAGTACCGTTTTATTGATACAGCCGGTTTGAGGGACACAGGCGACATAATAGAGAACATAGGAATAAAGAAGACTCATGAAAAGATCACTGCCGCTTCACTGATCATGCTTGTTGCCGATGTGAATGAAGGGATAACTGCTCTGACCGGGGTGTTGAATGGTGTCCGCAGCCAGATTGCCGG
>CAZKWD010000277.1:0-3641 GCA_964556175.1 uncultured Rikenellaceae bacterium | reverse complement strand
TCCCGAAATAATCTCTTTAATAGCATTGGCCGTTTTGTTTATCTGGTTTCTGTATTTTGTGCTCTCAAGGTTTTTTTCCGGATCATCTTCCGGAGTAAGCGGCCTGTTAACTCCGGGCTCCGTGTAAACAAAGTCGATGCTCCGGATGGTACCTCCAAGGACTGATTCACACAATTTAATATCGGAAATATCAAGATCATAGATTCTGACCGGCAGTACTCTGCTTGCCACATTTCCTCCCGGAAGCTTGATTTTCAGACCAAACTGATCAAGCGAAGCCTGTTTAATGAATGCCTTAAATTCATGCTCCCAGGCAAATGATTTCGTATCGCAATAGGTACGGGAAATGATCGGGATAAAAACAAGGCATTTCAGTTTCTCCTTCAGCGATTCATCCACATCATGTGTTTCAAGGAGTCCATCATGAGGGTTAATGTCAAAATAAACACTTACCTCTTCCTTGAATGTGGCTTCAAGTTCCCTCTTAAGATTGTTAACAAATTCAGTTACCCAGCCATCATATCTGTTGTCCTTCTTCCGATAGCTTATAAATATATCGAAATCAAAACCGGGGACCAGGTTCGCCATCTTAACCGTTCATTGTGATAAAATTACGAAAGTATGGGATACAAGTCAAATAAATTATCACTTTATACCATGGTGATTTATCCTGATTAATAATATTTTAATAAATTTGGTATATTAAATATGAAAAGAAAGATTTCCATACTGTTTTGCCTGGCAATTTTTCTAATCTCTCCTGTTCTGGGACAAGATGACAATACCAGATCTCAAAAGCAGGAATCTGATACATTATATGCCAGTTTCAGACTCTTTGAGGATGAGGACCTCATTGAAATTACCCTGAGGTTTGATCTCTCAACATATTTCAGAACCAAGCCGAAAAAAGAGTATTTGAAAGCTAATATAACCATTCATCTTAGCGAAACTGATTCTATTAATAAAGACATAAGATTGAGAAGCCGGGGAATATTCCGGAATCAATTCTGCAAATATCCGCCAATTGAGCTTAACTTTAAGAAAGTAGATTTCGGGTATAGTGATCTGGACAGTATATCCAAGCTAAAGATGGTTACTGAATGTTCTTCAGGCTCAGAAAACAGAGGTTACCTTCTCAGGGAGTACCTTATTTATAAAATGTTTAATGTCTTAACCGATACCAGCTTCAGGGTGCGATTACTAACCGTAAACTATATTGATACAGAAAATAAAAGGAAACCATTGAAGCAATATGGCTTCTTCATAGAGCCTCTTGAAATGTTAACAACCAGGACAAATACTGTTGAGGTTAAATCACCTGCACTGACACAGAAGCATATCATTCCTAATTTAATGGACAGGCTTGCCATATTCTGTTATATGATAGGGAATTATGACTGGTCAATACCCGGCCAGCATAATGTAAAAGTGATAAAACCTATGGTTATTGATCCTGTTGGACTCGGGATAGCAGTTCCATACGATTTTGACTGGACTGGTCTGGTAAATGCATCCTATGCGATCCCTCACGAAGATGTTGGAACGGCATCTGTTCGTGAACGAATTTACACAGGTATATGTAGAAGCAAGGAAGTCTTTCAGAAAGACCTGGAAATATTTGCAGAGAAGAAGGATAAATTCTACTTGTTAGTAAATGAATTTCCCTATCTTAACACGAAAGAAAAAAGAGATGTGACCAGATATCTTGATGAGTTTTTTGACCGGTTAACCGGAAAATCAATGTTAACTAATATATTCGTGAACAGCTGTAAAAATTTTTAAACTAAATACTTAATAATATGTCTGACAACTTCTTTAACCTGAATAATCCGGATTTCTACGGAATCCTGATACGGTTTGCTATACATCTCTTCTTTCTTATTGCCCTCATCCGGGGTATCTATTTCAGATACTCCCAGAAGGAAAAGTTCCTGTTTACCTTTTTCCTGATGGGCATAACGGTCTTCTTCATTACATCAATGCTGAAATCAGTATGGATTGAAATTGGAATGGCCTTCGGACTGTTTGCGATATTTGCGATACTCAGGTTCAGAACAAGAAATTTCGGCTTGAAGGATATGTCGTATATCTTTACAGTTATCGGTATCTCGGTAATAAATTCATTAAAGCTGGTTGGATTTCCTGTTCTGGGTGTCGTCATTTTCAATATAATTATCGTTATTTCAGCGATTATCCTTGAGAGGTTCACAGAAAAATACAATACCGTAACACATTCAATAATGTATGAAAACCTTGATCTGCTTAAATCAGGCAAAAAACAGAAGCTTTTAAATGAGATCTCGGAAATAACAGGGAAAGAGGTCCTTAGAATTAAAATACGAAGAATTAACTTTAAGAATAAGGTTGCACGGCTGGATATTTTTTACAGAGAATAAACCATATTAAGGTTATATTGCTTCATTTCATTTGTCTATAATTAAACCTCAGTAATGTAGGCCTCATATTCTGCCCTTCATTTGATACCAGCATATCTCCGTTTTCAAAAAATGCAATCCCTTCAGGCATATTGAATAAATAAGGATCGAGTTTTATTAAATTCTTTATGTTCCCTTTCATATTAAATATGAATAACATTTGATCTTCCGCTGATAAAACAAATAAATTGCCATTGAGAGGATGAATCCCTATTGCAGAAGGTTTGAATTTAATATCCGGTTTATCTTTCTTGTCCTTTTTTTTACCTTTTTCTTCATTAAAGATATTATTCTCTGCAGCAAACTTTTTTATTGATGATAATTTGAAGCTCATCACCGGTCTTTCAATAAGTTTTTTCCTGTCGAGGTCAAATCCGTAAATCCCTCTTTTCACTTCTACTTCAGAATCTTTATCTGCCTTATCTTTCGGAGCAATTAAAAGCCTGTTATTATCCCTGTCATAACACAGTCCTTCAATCTCATTGTGTGGCATATCTTTTAATCTTATCTCTTTCACACCTTCAGAAGTATTCAGATTTTGAATTTCGAACAGGACAGCATCACTTCTTATCACATAAAATCGATTGTCAGCGTATGTAATGTCTTCATAATCGCCGTTGCCATAAAAGGTAAGATGCTTTTTTATTTCTTTTTGCCGTATATCATAAATAAAAACTATTCCGTTTTCATCCTGTATACATGCAATTGATGATGAATCAATTACAGTAATCCCTGATATTTCGTAAAGAACAGGAGGAAGGATGATTATCTCATCAGGTTTATTTAAATCATAACCTGCAGGATTTATACCATAGGCGCTGATAACGGCTGAGGTATTTCCTTCATCAACCGAATTGGCACAACTCAATATATTCAGAAAAATAATCGATAGAAGGTATGAGGAGATCATAATAATACTGGTTAATTTTTTTCCCATTTCTGCTTAATCTTTTTTTTTCTTTATTACACGTTTATATGGTAAATAACTTCGTGTCACTCCGTGGTTAATACTTTTTAGAACTATTTTTCATAAACGATCTCTTTCGATCCTGAAATCGTATTACTCGTTGCAGAAACTTTTGAGGATTTCCTGCCGACGAAAATTGCCGTTGTCTGATTTCCCCTGCCGGTTGAACGGATAATATTATTGCTAATAGTTATGTCATGTGTTTCACCAACGATGTGGAATCCGTGTGCTTCTCCGTT
>CAZKWD010000276.1:0-3651 GCA_964556175.1 uncultured Rikenellaceae bacterium | reverse complement strand
TCTATTTGTGACTGGAATTGACTCAGTTTTGTGCTTATATCTTCCTGCATTATTATTCTCTATATTTACTTATGTTGTGTAAATATCTTCTAGATGAAAAGATTTACATCTGCCTCCTGAGTAGAGGTTATATATGCACCAATTCCGCAAATATCATCAGCAATATCAATGAAGTCTTCAAGTTTTTCGCCTCCCCATATCTTTCCGGCAAGGCCGCAGATATGAATTTTAACATCTGTTATTTCTCTGGCTTCCTTGAAAAATTCAACCCATGTTTTTACATTTAAATTTTTCAGGGACTGCATAAATTCCTCTTTCATCGAAGGATTTTCAGCCATCTGAAGTTTATCAGGATTATCTCCAATATCTTTCCTGAAGGCACGTGCTCCCTGAAGTAAAACATAAATATCGACTTTCATATCCAGAGCAGCAGCTCCTGAAATGATGATCCCTGCAGCAGTCAGTTTATCAACGCTGCCTGTAAAAAGTCCAAGACACATTTTCTTCTCTTCCATAAAGTATAAATTTTTATTGTTAATTAATTAACAAAAGAAATCAATAAATACATATGAACAGTTATTCTTATTGTGAGGTTGATTATTAAATTTTGTGATATATCTCACAAAACTGTATCTTTGGAACATGAAAAATGAATGCAAGGTTTGTAAGATCAAGTCTAAAGCTGCATCAAAACTAAGTGAAGAGGAAATTGAGAACCTCTCTCTTAATTGTGCACTGGTAAATCTTTCCAAAGGAAATTCCGTAATTAAACAGGGTACTTTTTCAACAAATGTTGTTTACCTGAGGATCGGGTTGGCCAAGATTCATTTAGCAGGCCCTTATCATGAACAGATAGTCCGTATTGTAAAGGCTCCCTCTTACCTCGCTTTACCAACAACATTCGGTGATAAAATAAATCAGTATTCGGTTACTGTTATTGAGGATTCAGAAGTTTGTTTTATCGACATTAAAACTTTTCGTTTTCTACTAGCTAAAAATCCTGACTTCGCATATGAGATTATGATTGAAGTATGCAGGAATGAACTGGATACCTTTAACAGATGTGCCAGCCGGACTCAAAAGCAAATAAGAGGGAAGATAGCAGACGTACTGCTTGAAATGTCAAATCATTTATATACATCAGATACTTTCAGCATGCCTCTCAGCCAGGAAGAGATAGGAAATCTTATTGATTCATCACGTGAAAGTGTCAGTCGGGTATTAAATGAATTTGAGAAGGATGGCATTTTAAGAATCTCCGGGAAAAAGGTTGAGCTTCTAAACAAAGAATCACTGACAATGATAAGTGCAAACGGATGATTCTTTATCACCGGCCGGAATAGTTGATTTTACACTTAATGTAATTACCCGGTTTCAGATTATGATATCTTATTTATACCTTTGTACTGGCAACCAATTTATTTTAGGCATTAAGGCATTTAATATTATTGGATTATTAGATTATAAACAATAAAGATCTTCCTTCATCGCTATACAAACCGCTGATAACATATTATTATTTCAAAACACCCTTTGCAGATGGACAGATATTTGGTAAGAACGAATTGTAATGATTGCTATGCAAGAACTAAATGTTTTGTTCAAAGGACAAAAAATGCAGAGGAATTCTATAAAATGCAAAAACCCCATATAAGATACAATAAGGGAGAAACAATTGTTAAAGAAGGAGCCCGCGTTACAGATATTTTATACGTTGTGGAGGGTTTGGTGAAAATGTTTATAGAGGGCCCCGATAAGAATATTATCATAAAACTGCTTAATTCCGATGATTTCATCGGATTAACCTCACTGTTTGGTGATGATACATATTATTTCACTGCTGCTGCATTGAAGGAAACAAAAATTTGTATAATTAACCGGGAAGGTATTAAAGATTTAATTACCCAGTGTTGTGATTTTTCCAGGGAACTATCTAACTGGTATTGTAAAAATTATAACATTATGCTTACCAAATGTCTGAACCTGGGACTCAGACAATTAAACGGGAAGCTTGCAAATACATTATTATACTTAAACCGGGAAGAATTTAAGGAGATCGATATATTTTCATATATCAGCAGAAAAGATCTGGCTGAACTATCAGGGATGTCAATGGAGAGTGTTGTTAGAATTTTATCGGAATTTAAGGATGAAAATATCATTGATTTACAAGGGAAAAAAATTGAGATCAAAGACCTGGAACGATTAAAAATGATAAACCAGAGAGGATAATAAACATATATTTTCCCCTGCCCCTTACTTGCTGAATGCTATCGGTTAAAATAACCACCCTTTCAAAATCATCAACCGCAAAATGTCTTATTGTCAGGCGATAACCTGCTCAGTAATATTGTATCAATTAACTGATACCGTTATACTCAAAGAAATTATTGACAAATCTCAAGGTTATACATGATGTCTTGGACCTTAACTTTCTTGTAATTAATGATATAAGGAGTGTATCTTTGTATTAAAGTGAAATCAGAGATATAGTATAAATAATTAAATTTAAAACAGACTGGCGATGTATAGACAAAAAAGTGAAATAATTGAGCAAATTCAATCTTATCATGAGCAGGTAGCCAACTTATATTATGATATTTATAAAAAGGCTGAAAACAAAGAGATTAAGTCGATAATATTTGAGCTGTATGAGCATGAAAAAGATCGGGAGAAATATCTTGAAAGACATAAGAATATTGCTAAAGCAATGAATTGCTGGTTAGATTTTCCATGCGAGAAACTTATAAATCAGATAAATGAATGCCTGGAGCACAATATTGGGGAGAAATCTGAAGTGACTATGGAAGATTTACTGAAACTGGAATTGCATTTTGATGACTGTCTGATCAAAATTTATAACATTTTAGCTGCTGAAAATGCATTGAGCGAAACAGTAGCCAATATATTTTATTATATGTTGAAAAAAACAACGAAAGAACAGAATATTCTTGCTGATATGCTGTATAACTCTAAGAGCAATTTGCACTCGGAATTCTCATTAGAGAATATTTAACATATAGTCTGGATACATCATATATAATCACATCAGCCTTTTACAGGCTACATTCAGCACTTGTCGGCCCGGAGGGGATCGAACCCTCGACCCCATGATTAAGAGTCACGTGCTCTGCCAGCTGAGCTACGGGCCGTAAAATCGACGCAAATTTAGAAATAATAAAATGAACAAATGTTCATAAATCACATAATTAATATATACTCAGAATAAATAAGTGATTAAATTTGCAAGTGCCACACTGGCATTTTGTTATCAACAGCCTGCTAACATTACCGGTATGCCCAACAGAAGAAGATTCAGACACATTAAAATGCCTCCATCAATGGAAGGATATAAACCTTTTGGGATCCCAATGCGTGAACTGGAATCAGTCGATCTGCTCTTTGAGGAATATGAAGCGTTGAGACTTGCAGATTATGAGGATCTCACACAGGAAGAGGCAGCAAAGAAAATGAACATATCCCGGCCGACATTTACACGCCTTTATGACAAAGCACGTAAAAATATTGCAAAAGCCTTTGTTGAAGGAAAAGCAATCATCATACGGGGAGGAACTTATGTTACTGATTATTACTGGTACAGGTGTAATGATTGCCACGAAACTATTGTCTCAGACCACCCGGTCGGTCATT
>CAZKWD010000275.1:0-3660 GCA_964556175.1 uncultured Rikenellaceae bacterium | reverse complement strand
CGGATTGACAGGGGTTAATAACAGTTCAGTTGACTGGGGTGATTATGATAATGATGGTGACCTTGATATACTGTTGACAGGCAATTACTACTCTAAAATATACCGTAATGATAATGGTAATTTCACCGATATCGATGCAGGTTTATATGGAGTATATGATGGATCAGGATCCTGGGGCGATTATGACAACGATGGTGATCTTGATATACTGTTGACAGGAAGCGGAATTTCAAGAATCTATAGTAATGATGCAGGTGTATTTACCGACGTTGAAGCTGGTTTAACAGGAATCTCAAACAGTTCTGCCGCCTGGTGCGACTTTGATAATGACGGTGACCTTGATATAATATCAAACGGTTATAGTAGTCCGGACTGGATTACAGCATTTTATCGTAATGATGCCGGTACATTCACAGACGTTACTGATAATCTGGCGATATACTCAGCGGCAGAATTATATGATTTTGAAATAGCTGTTGGCGATTATGACAACGACGGCGATCTGGATGGATTACTTGCAGGAAACTGTGCTGATGGCTATATGACAACAATATTCAGAAATAACACATCTCCTGCCAATGCAGTTCCTACAACACCATCTAGTCTTGTGGCAACTACCGGATCGAATGAAGTAACATTAAGCTGGAATAAATCGACAGATACACAAACCCTTCAGGATGGGCTTACATATAATCTGTACATAGGAAGTACTCCAGGATCGGTTGACAGTAAATCGCCAATGGCAGATATCACTAACGGATACAGGAGAATAGTCCGGAGAGGTATACAAACCAATACCCGGACCATAAAAATGCTTCCTGCAGGAACATACTACTGGAGCGTTCAGGCAATAGATAACAATTTTGCTGGTTCAGCTTTTGCCACTGAGAAAATATTTACTGTGGCCTTTTCAAATTCAATAGCTCCCATAGCAGATCAGACTTTGCAGCTAAACGAAGATGGAAATGTGCTGACTGTTACTGAACCAGGTGCACCTGATTCGAGACAATGGATGTATTCAACAGTGAGCGGAGGTCCTTATGACCAGGAAATAACAGGTGCCACAGCAACCACATATACACCTAATTTCTCATCTTTTGGCATCTATTATGTAGTATGTGTGTCAGTAAAAAATGCATACCCCTATACTACCAATGAGGTTAAGATAAATGTTCTGGCATTTACTGAACAGACAGGGATCACTTTAGAGGGTGTGGACTATAGTTCAGTAGCCTGGGGTGATTATGACAACGACGGCGACCTGGATATTCTATTGACAGGTTACTCAAACTTAGGGGAATTTTCAGAGATATACAGAAACAATGCAGGTATTTTTACTGATATCGATGCAGGTTTGACGGGGGTTCAAAGTAGTTCAGTTGACTGGGGAGATTATGATAATGATGGAGACCTTGATATTCTGTTAAGCGGTTATTACTGGGATGCCGGCAATCACTTTAACTCAAAGATCTACCGGAATGATGCGGGAGTATTCACTGATATTGATGCGGGTTTAACTGACCTTAGTGATGGCTCGGTTGCCTGGGGAGATTATGATAATGATGGCGACCTTGATATTCTTTTAACAGGCATTAACGGATCAAATTATTTTTCAAAGATATACAGAAACGATGCAGGTGTCTTCACTGATATTAATGCAGGTTTGCCAGGCGTTGAACGAAGCTCTGCTGACTGGGGTGATTATGACAACGACGGTGACCTCGATATTCTTTTAACAGGTTCCTGGAGTTCAAGAGTATATCGTAATGATAATGGTATTTTTTCTGATATAAGTGCGGGTTTAAATGGCATATGGTTTGGTTCAGCCTCATGGGGTGATTATGACAACGACGGGGACCTTGATATACTGTTGACGGGAAGCAGCATTTCAAGAATCTATAACAACGATGCAGGCGTTTTTACAGATATTTCAGCAGGATTACAGGGAATCAGCAATAGCTCTTCTGCCTGGGGTGATTATGATAATGACGGCGACCTCGATATACTGTTAACAGGTTATGACGGATCATCTCATATTTCAAAAATCTACCGTAACGATGCCGGTGTTTTCACCGATATTAATGAAGGATTGACAGGAGTCAGGTATAGTTCTGTAGCCTGGGGTGATTATGACAATGACGGTGATCTGGATATTTTACTATCTGGTAATAACAGTTCTGTTGGCCGTGTAACAAAAGTATACAGGAACAACACAACATCGGCAAACACAGTTCCGGCAGCTCCCGCGAATCTCGTGGCAACTCCGGGGTCGAACGTTGTAACTTTAGGCTGGGACAAATCAACAGATACGGAAACAGCACAGGACGGGCTCTCATATAATCTGTATGTTGGGTCTTCTGCCGGATCGATTGACAGGATTTCACCAATGGCTAACCTTACTGATGGATACAGGAGAATTGTCCAAAAAGGTATTCAAACCAATTCATGGACAATAAAAATGCTTTCTGCAGGAACATATTACTGGAGTGTACAGGCAATTGACAACAGCTTTGCGGGATCGGCTTTTGCTACGGAAGGTACATTTACAATTGATTTTTCGAATTCAATAAGTCCGGTAGCTGATCAGACACTGCTCATTGATCAGAATGGCACCCTGTTGACAGTAACCGAATCAAGCACTCCTGATTCAAGGCAGTGGAAGTATTCAACAGTGAGCGGAGGTCCCTATGATCAGGTAATTACTGGGGAAACAGGGGCTGCCTATACGCCTAATTACCAGGCGTTTGGGGGCTATTATGTGGTTTGTGTATCTTTAAAGGGAGGGATTGAATATATAAGCAATGAAGTAAAGATAAATATTGCAGCATTTACTGAACAAACGGGAATTACTCTTATCGGGTTAACGAATAGTTGTTCGGCGTCATGGGGCGATTATGACAGTGACGGGGACCTGGATATTCTCCTGATAGGCCGCACAAGTACAGAATATATATCAACGATATACAGGAACGATGCAGGTGTTTTCACAGATATTGGCGGAGGATCAGAAGAGGTGTATAATGCAGCCTGGGGTGATTATGATAATGATGGAGACCTCGATATCCTGTTAACCGGCTATGAATCTCCAGATTATATATCGAATGTATACAGGAACGATGCAGGTGATTTTATTGAAATTGATGACGGACTGACGGGAGTGTATAACAGCGCTTTTGCATGGGGTGATTATGATAATGATGGCGACCTGGATATTTTGCTTACAGGCAGAGACGATACTGAATATTATTCAAAGATATACAGGAACGATGATGGTATTTTCACCGATATTGATGCCGGTTTAACACCGGTAAGATCGGGTTCCGTTGCATTGGGTGATTATGATAATGACGGGGATAAGGATATCCTGCTAACGGGTTATACCGGATCAGATTGGATTTCAAAGATATATCGTAATGATACAGGTATTTTCACAGATATTGATGCAGGACTAAGTGGCAGAAGTTTTGCAATATGGGGAGATTACGACAATGATGGTGACCTTGATATATTAGAAGAAGAGTTAATATACTCAAATAATGGCGATGGTACATTCACACACCAGTCAGATATTTATTTACTGGATTTTAATGATATTAGTTCTGCCTGGGGTGATTATGATAATGACGGTGACCTGGATATTTTAATTTCTGGCTATTCTTA
>CAZKWD010000274.1:0-3671 GCA_964556175.1 uncultured Rikenellaceae bacterium | reverse complement strand
ATGTAATTTCTGTTTTTATCCCAAATACTTATGAGTTTTTCTGGGATACAGATGCTGAAGGGTTCTACAACAGGATGCTTAAAGAGTATAACAGGTTCTGGAACGAGGAGCGGCAAAAAAAAGCTGCAGCACTCAATCTGTCGCAGGCCGAGGTCTCTATTCTTGCATCTATAATTGATGATGAAGTGGTCAAGGCTGATGAAAAGCCGAGAATAGCTGGTGTTTATCTTAACAGGATTAAAAAAGGAATTCCGCTTCAGGCTTGTCCTACTATAAAATTTGCGCTGAATGATTTCACTATCACCAGGGTATTGAAACAACATCTTACGATCAACTCTCCCTATAATACATATATGCACAGGGATTTTCCTCCCGGACCAATCGGCTGTCCGACCATTGAAGGTATAGATGCAGTTCTCAATGCAGAAAAACATGATTACCTCTATTTTGCTGCGAAAGTTGACTTTTCAGGATATCATAATTTCTCTAGGACACTGGTCGAGCATAACAGGTATGCTGCCGAGTACCAGCGGGAACTGAATAAAAGAAGAATATTCCGGTAAAATCCGCAATCCGCAATCCGCAATCCGCAATGCTACACATTACCAATGATTTCGACTTCTCTTTCCAGTGAAATGCCGAATTTTTCGTTAACTGATTCCCCGATCCTTTCTGAAAGGTCATATATCTCTTTCCCCGTTGCTTTATCATAGTTTACCAGGACAAGTGCCTGCTTTTCATGCACTCCGGCATCTCCGATCATCTTACCCTTCCATCCGCATTGTTCGATAAGCCAGCCGGCCGCAAGCTTGATGCCTCCTGAAGGATCAGCGTATGAAGGAATGCCAGGAAATTTCTCTTTAAGTTTTTGAGCTTCATCAATACTGACAACGGGATTTTTAAAAAAGCTCCCTGCGTTTCCAATTTGCGAGGGATCAGGCAGTTTGCTTCTTCGGATGTTGATAACAGCCTGTCTCACAGTATTTAGTGATAATGGTCCATTTTTTTCTGCCTCCTCTCTTAAGGAACCATAATTGGTATTAAAGATCGGATTGGTTTTCAGCCTGTAAAAAACCCTGGTAATAAGATACTTGCCTTTCAGATCATTTTTAAATATGCTGTCGCGGTATCCGAACCGGCACTCTTCATTTGTGAATTCTCTGAACATTCCGTCAGCAAGGAATACTGCCTTTACTTTATAAATAGTATCTCTCACTTCAACACCATAGGCTCCTATATTCTGTATGGGAGTAGCTCCTACTGTTCCCGGGATGAGAGAAAGGTTTTCGATACCTCCATAACCCTTATTAACACACCATTCTACAAATTTATCCCAGTTCAGACCGGCTCCTGCTGATATAATTACAGATTTTTCATCCTGACCTTCTATTTTAATACCCTCTATTCCAGGATGTACAATTGTACCGTTGAAATCATTGGTAAAAAGAATATTGCTGCCCTCGCCAATGATGAACAGATTTTGGATTGATGATTCTCTGTTTCTTAAATAAACAGCAGCCTCTTCTTCGGTTTTCAGAATAACAAGACAATCAGCCTTATAATCAAGACCGAAAGTGTTGTATTTCTTCAGAGATATATTATGTAAAATCACGTAACCAGTTTTTAATTCACAAATATAAACAACCTGCAGACAATTCTTGTCCCATATACCGTATACCGTGTACCTTGTGCCTTGTGCCTTGTACCTTTTTTACTACTTTTATCTCATGCCAGAACAGAGTCATAGAATCCGGATTGCCTTCCCCGTAACTAACTGCATCTGCTTCGACCAGAGGGTACTGAAAATTGTTGATACAATCAGCAAGCTGGATTGTGACATTACGATCATCGGAAGATGGTTTGGCAAATGCTGCGATTCCGGATCAGTAATGCCCCATAAAACCCAATCGCCTATTTATCAAATTCTTATAAGGGTTTATAGCCTCACTTTAGGGGGATGGGGGGTTTTTAGTTAGTTAAACAGAGTTCCACTGAGTCCACCTTCGCCATGGCTTCGGCGGATGAAAAAGACACAGAGTTCCACGAAGTTTCATTGTTTGAAATAAAATAGTATTTTTCGGAAAAATTAGTCTTTCATTAAATATTCTACCCGTGAAAAGTAATCGTCGTGATTTTCTGAAAGCAGCATCATTTGCCGGAGCCGGGGCAATGACCGGCGGATTCCTCTCCGGATGTAATCCGAAGGAAGCAGAATCAAACCTTGCAAACATACTCGGGGCTGTTAAAAAGACTCATAATAAACAGTTTAACATGGCAGGTTATGCTGCCACGCCTCTTCCCGTTGTTAGGGTCGGCTTCATTGGACTTGGCGACCGTGGTAGTGGAGCTGTTAAACGGTTATCCTATATTGAAGGCGTGGAAATCAAAGCATTGGCTGATCTGCGTCCGGCTGCGACAGAAGGTTCACAGAAATACCTGGCACGAATAGGTCGTCCTGCTGCACAGGAATTTTCAGGAGATGAAAATATCTGGAAAAAGCTTGCAGAGCTCCCTGACCTTGACCTGATATATATTTGTACGCCATGGGTATGGCACACGCCCATGGCAGTATATGCCATGGAACAGGGAAAGCATGTTGTCTGTGAGGTCCCCATAGCACGTACTATTGACGAAGCATGGCAGCTTGTGGAGACTTCAGAAATGACAAAGAAACATTGCATGATGCTCGAGAACTGTTGTTACGATTTCTTTGAACTTCTAACACTTAATATGGCCCGCCAGGGAATGTTTGGCGATATTATCCATGGGGAAGGGGCCTATATACACTATTTAATGGCTTCTAACTTCAATAAACCTCTTGATGACCAGCAGTCTGACGGGGCATATACCGGCATGTGGCGTCTTAAAGAGAATGCCTCACGGAACGGTAACCTTTATCCTACACATGGACTCGGCCCTATATGCCAGGTTATGAACATCAACAGGGGAGATAAAATGGAATACCTGACATCCTGCTCCACATATGATTTCAGCATGACTGTCAGGGAGAAAGAACTTGTTTCGGATGATCCTTTCTTCGAACAATGGAAAGATGCGAAGTTCAGGGGTAATATTAATACGACGATCATAAAAACCAACCTGGGTAAAACAATTATGGTTCAGCATGATGTTTCATCAGAGCAGCCTTATTCAAGAATACACCTTGTAAAAGGTACGGAAGGGATGGCTGTCAAGTACCCCAATCCTTTGATCGCTCTTGGAGAGAGTTGGGTTAAAGATGATGAAATGCAGGTACTCTGGGATCAATATACTCCTGAAATAGTAAAAAGGGTAGGAGAGATGGCCAGAAAAGTAGGTGGTCACGGTGGGATGGATTTCATCATGGACTGGCGCATGATCGATTGTCTGAGGAATGGTCTGCCTCTTGACCAGAATGTATATGACGGAGCTCTCTGGAGCTCAATAGCCCCACTCAGCGAATGGTCGGTAGCCAACAGGTCGCAATCTATTGATGTTCCTGATTTTACCGGAGGCTCCTGGAAAACCAACAAGCCTCATGGCATTAACCTCGAAACGGGAGGGACGACGAAGGTACTGGAAGTACAGGAAGTAGGAGTGGAGTTGTAGATGAATGTAAAGCAGGTTCTTGGTGCTGAATAGTGGGTGCTCAATAGCATTTCAAACAATCATGCGATCCACAATGTATCAAT
>CAZKWD010000273.1:0-3687 GCA_964556175.1 uncultured Rikenellaceae bacterium | reverse complement strand
GGTTTAATGGTGCCGGCATCGAATTGCAGTTCACGGTCAAAAACCGCTTCCTCATCACTTTTCAAAGCTCTCCATTTCAGCAGCAGTGATTTAAAATCGTGACGGTTCGACACATCGGGTATCCTGTTAAGATATTCATATGTAGTGAGGTCAACAGCGATGAGTCCGCCGCGGGCACCCATTTCAATACTCATATTGCAAATCGTCATTCTTGCCTCCATGTTCAGCGATTCGATTGCAGAACCGGCATACTCCACAAAATATCCTGTAGCGCCGCCTGATGATATTTGTGAGATGATGTAAAGGATCATATCTTTTGCTGTGACTCCCTTTTGAAGATTACCGTTTATGGTTATCCTCATCTTTTTTGGTTTCGACTGCACTATACACTGTGATGCCAGAACCATCTCCACCTCGCTTGTCCCTATACCGAATGCAATGGTACCGAAAGCCCCGTGTGTGGAAGTGTGGCTGTCGCCACAGACTATCGTCATTCCCGGGAGAGTATATCCCAGTTCAGGGCCAATTACATGGACAATCCCGTTTTTAGGATCGTTAAGGCCAAAGTATTCAATTCCCGACTCCCTGCAGTTTGCCTCAAGTTTTTCAACTTGTAGACACGAAAGCTCATCCTTTATCGGCTGGTCCTGGTTTATCGTGGGAATATTATGATCGGCAGTGGCAACAGTTTTACGGGGACGAAAGACGGATACTCCTCTTTGTCTCAGGCCTTCAAAAGCCTGCGGGCTTGTTACTTCATGGATATAGTGCCTGTCAATGTAAAGTACATCCGGCCCTCCGTTAATAGAACGAACCACGTGGCTGTCCCATATCTTATCAAAAAGTGTTTTTGGGGTCATTGTATCTTTGAAATTGCATCAATAAATGCCTCCACCGAGGCAGTAATTATATCAGTACTTGCTCCAAATCCATAGTATATCTTTCCCTGGTGTTCCACCTGCACATGCACTTTCCCCAGGTCATCACTGCCTTTGGTAATTGCCTGAATAAGAAACTCCTCAAGATGTATTGTCTTGCTTATCAGGTGTTTAACTGCAGTAAATGCTGCATCGACTGGTCCGTTTCCTGATGCTGTAGAGGTATGGACCTCACCGTTTATCTTCATTCCGACAGTGGCTACCGGTATGGCTGATTTCCCGCATGTAACCTGTAAAAGTTCAAGTTTGAGCGATTTTTCCCCCTGGAAGACCTCACCGGTAAGTATCCTGATATCCTCATCGTTTATCTCCTTCTTCCTGTCTGCAAGTTGAAGAAAGCGATGGTACAGTTCATCAAGTTCCTCCTTGCCAAATTTAAAGCCGAGCATTTCAAGGCGGTGATTCAGTGCAGCCCTGCCGCTTCGCGCGGTGAGGATGATTGATGATTCACGTATTCCAACTTCTGAAGGATTAATAATCTCATAGTTCTCCCGATGCTTAAGCACACCATCCTGGTGGATCCCCGATGAATGGGCAAATGCATTTCGTCCGACAATAGCCTTGTTTGCCTGTACGGGCATACTCATGAGAGTGGAAACAAGACGGCTCGTACCATATATGAGCTTTGTATTAATATCGGTGCTCAGTTTAAGATCATGATGGCTCTTGATTATCATTGCCACCTCCTCAAGAGAAGTGTTCCCTGCCCTTTCGCCAATACCATTTATCGTTACCTCCACCTGTCTGGCCCCGTTGACGATGCCCATCATTGTATTTGCCGTTGCCATTCCCAGATCATTATGGCAATGAGTGGATATGACTGCTTTGTGGATGTTCGGAACATTTTCCTTCAGGTACCTTATTTTGGCTCCATATTCCTCAGGCATGCAGTAACCTGTTGTGTCAGGTATATTCACTACAGTGGCACCGGCTTTGATTACAGCCTCTATCACCCTGGCCAGGTATTTGTTATCGCTGCGTCCTGCATCCTCTGCATAAAACTCAACATCCTCAACAAATTTCTTTGCATATTTTACTGCATCAGCTGCCCTTTTCAGTATCTCTTCGGGAGTTGTTCTTATTTTATATTTTATATGGAAAGGGGAGGTGCCTATACCTGTATGTATCCTCTTTCTTTTTGCATCCTGGAGTGCTTCGGCAGCGACCTCGATATCCTTTTTAACTGCCCGTGTAAGTGCACAGATCACGGGATTTGATATTGCCCTGGATACCTCAACAACCGATTTAAAATCACCGGGACTTGATATCGGGAAGCCTGCTTCTATCACATCTACTCCGAGAGCTTCAAGGGCCTGGGCAACCTGTATCTTTTCAATAGTATTGAGCTGACACCCCGGCACTTGTTCACCGTCTCTGAGGGTAGTATCGAAAATAATTACTTTCTCGTTCATGATATTTTTGTTTTCAGGATTATTCTTTTATTGGTCTAAGCTTTCTTACGGCAGCTCCTGCTTTCCACATTTCTGAATTACCAAGCTCCCTGAGCTCAGCATCAAGAAGTTCCTTATAGTTGGTGGCGCCTGTTGATTTAAGCACCCTGACACACTCTTCTCCCGATTTCACTCTTTTATAAAGCTCGGTGAATACCGGTAGTGTGGCATCCCTGAATTTGGGCCGCCAGTCGAGAGCTCCTCTCTGTGCTGTTGCACTGCAGTTTGCATACATCCAGTCCATCCCGTTTTCGTCAACCAGTCGGATCAGGCTTTGGGTAAGCTCCTCAACTGTTTCATTGAAGGCTTCTGAAGGACTGTGTCCATTCTCTCTCAGCACCTGGTACTGGGCATCCATGATTCCTGCAAGAGCACCCATAAGGACACCACGTTCACCAGTGAGGTCGCTGTAAACCTCATTTTCAAAGGTTGTGGGGAAGAGGTAGCCGGAACCTATAGCAATTCCGAGGGCTAAAGTCCTCTCTTCAGCTTTTCCTGTGAAATCCTGGAATACGGAATAGCTTGAGTTTATCCCCGTACCGGCAAGGAAATTCCTGCGGACACTGGTTCCGGATCCCTTCGGAGCACAAAGAATTACATCTATATCTGAGGGAGGAATAACTCCCGTATGCTCTTTGTAGGTTATTGAAAAACCATGGGAAAAATAGAGGGCATCTCCCTTATTGAGGCAGGATTTAACCCGGGACCATAATATACGCTGTGCAGCATCGGAAACAAGATACTGGATTATTGTCCCTTTTGATGCCGCCTCTTCGACAGGGAAGAGAGTTTTATCTGGTATAAAACCATCCTTAACTGCCTTATCCCAGTCGG
Organism: uncultured Rikenellaceae bacterium; assembly: GCA_964556175.1. Taxonomy (GTDB): domain Bacteria; phylum Bacteroidota; class Bacteroidia; order Bacteroidales; family VadinHA17; genus LD21. The sequence continues at coordinate 464 of CAZKWD010000273.1, read as the reverse complement.
CTTTGAATTCAGGACTCTGACCCACGATGACATTTATGCCATTATCCTTCATATTCAGAGCCTGAGCCGGTCCCTGAACACCATAGCCTATAACTGCAACAATTTCATTTTTAAGGACTTCGCGAGCTTTAGAAAGCGGAAATTCATCCCTGGTAACAACATTTTCAACTACTCCGCCAAAATCGATTTTTGCCATAATATTAAGTTTAATTAGTTTTTATTATAAGTTTCCACTTCTTCCGGTTTAAACCTGTGGGCCTCATCCATCTCCTTGAGATATGAGTTAAGCTCCCTGACCTGTTTTGTTATCGCTACCCTGCCTGAACGTACAAACTGAAGTAAGCCAAATGGTTCAAGATAGCTAAGCAATTCAGCAATTTCATCCTTATGTCCCGTTTTCTCAAGTACAATATGTTCAGGCTTCACCTCCAGTATCCTGGCATGGTATGTCCTGACTATGGAAT
>CAZKWD010000272.1:0-3698 GCA_964556175.1 uncultured Rikenellaceae bacterium | reverse complement strand
CTCCGGGAAGCACGTATAAAGGCTGTTGTTTTATTGTAATTCTCAGGTATAATGGCGTCTGCTTCTTTGCGTTTAGATATTGTAACAGCTTCCAGGTGTCCGTTTTCTGAAGTCGCCACCATAGCAGTCATTGGTTCAGTAAAGAGTGAATCCGGCTTTAATGTATTATAAAACAACATCTTTATAGTTTCTGCAAGTTCATCTTTAGCATTTATAAGAAGGGCATTCGTACCATCAGTTTCCTGCGAATCAGGTTTTGCCCCTTTTTCAAGCAACAGTTTTACTATTTCAGTATTCCCGTTAAGGGAGGCTAAAAACAGAGCATTTGATCCATCAGCACATTTTAAGCTGATATCAGCACCGTTGTCCAGCAATAACTTTACACATTCAGTGTGTCCGTACAGGGAGGCCGTCATCAGGGCAGTTGCTAATCCTTTATCCTGTAAATCAGGATTTGCTCCTTTATCAAGCAAAAACTTTGCAATATCAATATGCCCGGTCAGGGACGCCTGGATCAGGGCGGTTGTTTTATTATTAAAATCCTGAATATCCGCCTTTGCTCCATTATCGAGAAACAATTTTACAACCTCAGTATTTCCGTTCTGGGCTGCCAGCATCAGGGATGTATATCCATCAAATGCCTGAAGATTTATGTTTGCACCATTATCGAGTAACATTTTTACAATCTTCGTGTGTCCGTTCTGGGATGCCATCATCAGGGCAGTTAATCCGTCAATTTCCTGCAAGTTCGGATTAATCCCTTTTTTCAGCAATAGCTTAACTATTTTTGTATGACCGCTATAAGAAGCATACATGGCAGCAGTTAAACCATCAATTGCCTGCATATTGGGATCTGCTCCTCTTCTGATCAATATTCTGCATGCTGTTGTATAACCATTTGCTGCTGCATGCATTAATAAAGTCCTGTCATAGCCATCCGTGTAATTAACATTATCTATATTTCTTGCTAATTCCAGTGTATTTATAAGGTCTATTTCTCTCTGAATTCTTTCTGCTTCTGTTATTCTCTGTGCCTCTATTTCAACTGAACAGATCAGCAGGAATAAACCAATCATCCCTATTAAAAACCTTATTTTCATTTAACCTGGCTTAGAGGACTTTTATCTATGCTTCAATTATTGAATTAATAATTAATCAACATTTTGATTGTAATAAAGTTCATGGTTCTGCAAACCAATAAAGATATAAAAATGTCAGGATTTTTGTAAATTCTGATATATGTAGGGGCGTTGCATTCAACGCCTTTTCCCAAAGCATACCATGCTTCTCAAGCAATATCATCATATTTATTTCAGTTTAATAGCTTGTATAGTCCGTTGAATTATATTACTTTGGTATTATGAGGTGATCTATATTTCAATACTATCCTATATGGACTTTAAAGACTCTTTTAAAAAGGGATTAGTCAAACGCATTCCTGCTCTGGAATGGCTCCCGGGTTATAATCTGAAACTTTTAAGCAGTGATACTATATCAGGCCTTACTCTTGCAGCTTATGCAATACCTGTAGCTCTTGCGTATGCAACACTGGCAGGCTTACCGCCGCAATATGGTATTTATGGCTATCTGATAGGAGGTGTATTTTATGCCATGCTGGGAACAGGGAAGCAGCTGGCAGTTGGTCCGACTTCAGCAATTTCACTGCTTATTGGAGTGACACTTGCAGATATGGCAGGCGGCGACGTTCAGAGATGGGTAGATCTGGCATCATTGTCAGCCCTGATATTTGCCGTGATGAGCATTATGGCATATCTGCTGCGCCTTAGCAGCATAATAAACTTTCTAAGTGAAATTGTCCTGGTAGGCTTTAAAGCCGGTGCGGCGATAGCAATAGCGCTGACTCAGCTGCCAAAGCTTTTTGGCGTTCCCGGTGGCGGAGAGAGTTCTATTGACCGGTTAGCAGTTCTTTTTAACCAGCTGCCGGATACAAATATATATGTTTTGATATTTGGCATCGTGGCAGTTGCTCTGCTCGTTACAGGAGATAAATTATTTCCGGGCAAACCTGTCGCAATTTTAGTTGTGGCATTATCGGTAATCATAATGTCATTTACGCCGCTTGACTCGATGAATTTCAAAACCGTTGGTGTTCTACCAAGTGGTTTGCCTGATTTGCGTCTTCCAACGTTGAACCTCGAAGATATTGGAAAAATAATTCCCCTGGCATTTGCCTGTTTCCTGCTGGCTTATATTGAAAGTGTTTCTGCAGCGAAAACAATGGCTCAAAAGAATGGCTACGATATTGATGCAAGACAGGAGTTGCTTGCACTGGGTGTTGCCAACCTTGCCACATCTTTAGGTCAGGGATACCCGATAAGCGGCGGCTTGTCGCAATCGGCAGTTAATGATAAGGCAGGAGCCAGAACCCCTTTATCACTTGTTGTGGCATCGGGCGCAATTGCAATTTGTCTTTTGTTGCTTACAGGGCTGCTTAAAAATCTGCCGTCAGTAATACTGGCATCAATTGTACTTGTTGCCATCAAGGGTCTGGTTGATATTAAAGAGATGAAACGTCTGTTCAAAGTAAACCGTTTTGATTTCATCGTGGCAATGACAGCGCTTGTAAGTGTAATAATATTCGGAATATTATATGGAGTCCTTATAGCGGCACTTTTTTCACTGACACTGATTATTAGAAATGTATCCAGTCCCAATGTGGCATTTCTTGGCAGGATTCCCGGAACAAACAGGTATACTGATATAAAACGGCATCCCGATAATGAATTATTGCCTGGAATCCTTCTATTCAGGGTAGAGTCACCGCTGGTATATTTCAATGTGGCGACAGTATACAATACCGTGTGGACCAAGGTTAAGGAGATGGGTGCATCACTGAAAACCGTAATCTTTGATTTAAGTACCTCGGCTACAATAGATTCCAGCGGAGCAAGGTTGGTAAAACGGTTACAGCAGAATCTGAAAAAAAGAGGTATTGAATTAAAGGTTGCTGAAGCTCATTCGGAGGTACGTGATATCTTAAGATATGAAGATATTGAGCAACTACTGGGACATGTGAGCCGGCGGGATACTCTCCACGATGTTATTGTTACTGCCATTGGAGAGAGAGAGCCTGATATTAAAAAGGCACCTGTCAAACCAAAAAACCTGCTTACGTCTGAAATTGTTGCACAGATAATATTAGGCAATAACTATTTTACAGAAACACATCCCCGCGAATATTTCGAAAGCTTCAGTTTCGAACAAAAACCATATATCACCCTTGTGACATGTTCCGATTCACGTGTTCCCCTGAATTCTCTCATGCCTGATACTTCAAACAAGGTTTTTTCAATTCAGAATATCGGCAACCAGATCCTGTCGACTGAGGGTTCTGTCGATTACGGCATTTATCATCTGAAGACACCCTTATTGTTTTTCCTTGGACATTCTGATTGCGGGGCTATAAAAGCTTACCTGAAAGGATTCGAGAAGGAGACCTACAATATTAAGCATGAGCTCGACTTCTTAAGACCTTCTATTAAAGAGACTAAAGCTGTTGCAGACTTTGATAAGCTTCATACCAGGATCATCGAAAAGAACCTCGATTACCAGGTGAATATTGCTTACAAGAAATACAGGGAACTGGTACAATCGGGAGAATTGACAATAATGGCAGGTTTCTACGATTTCAAGGGAGAATATGGAAGGGGTATGGGTGATATAGTCATTGTGAATGT
>CAZKWD010000271.1:0-3731 GCA_964556175.1 uncultured Rikenellaceae bacterium | reverse complement strand
AACAATAAAAAGAAAATCACTTTTGTATCAGACCAAGGTTGAGTATGGAAATTGGACGATAAATCATATTATGGGATGCAAACATGGATGCAAATTTCCTTGTTATGCTATGATGATGGCTAAAAAATTTGGTTGGGTTAAAGATTATGAGGATTGGAGAACTCCAAGAATTGTTGAAAATGCTTTAGAACTTTTAGAAAAAGAAATTCCTAAATATAAGAACGAAATAGATTTTGTGCATTTATGTTTTATGTCAGACCCATTTATGTATGACTTTGATAAAAAAGATTTAATACCACAAATAAAAGAGATGACATTAAAGATAATTGAAAGATTGAATAAGGAGAGTATCAGGGTAACAACTTTAACGAAAGGAATATATCCTGACGAAATTTTAGATAAGAAGAAATTTTTAGAAAGCAATGAATATGGAATTACATTAGTTTCATTGAGTGAGGAGTTTAAAAATAGGTTTGAGTCTTTTTCAGCACCTTACGAAGAAAGGATTGCAGGCTTAAAAAAATTATTTGACAACGGATTAAGAACATGGGTTAGCTTGGAACCATATCCAACACCAGAACTTGATATAACTGCAGGAGACATTGAAAAGATTTTAGAGAAAATTTCGTTTGTAAATAAGATAATTTTTGGGAAACTAAATTATCGGAGATTAACTGAATATAATAATGATTCTCAAATATGGAAAAACAATGATGATTTTTATAAAGCAATGTCGCAAATGGTAATAAATTTCTGTAGAAAAAATAACATTAAATGCCATATAAAAATTGGAACACCTTTAAGTAACAGCAATACAATAAATATCTTTAAGGAATAAATATCTAAAAATCCCCGCATCCGAGCAAAAGCCATTTATTGAACTTGTGGATAAAATTCTCGCAATCACCAAAGCCGAAGACTATCTGCAAAACCCACAAAAGCAGGCAAAAGTAAAGGCGCTGGAGATAGAGATTGACCAAATGGTTTACCAACTCTACGGTCTTTCCCCGGAAGAGATCAAAATCGTGAAAGGCGGAAAAACAATATAATAAGGCGGTACATATTGTCTCGCTTTGTAAACCGAAGCTTTAGCGAAGGTTTGCTGCATTTCTCCAGTTTTATGGAATACTCCTTGTGCTAATTGGAGTAAAAGAATGTACAGCCTGTAAAGTTAAATCGTTATTACAAAGAACAAACCTGATAATATTTAATGACTATCGGGAATCAATAATAAAATTGAATCCTCCTTACTGCCATTTAGTTAGCGTTGCTCAAAAGGGAGTGGGAGATTCCTCGCTATCGCCCGGAATGAAGCGCAGCGAAATGAGGAATCTCCAACTCGCAGAACGAAATGGATCGACAAAACGAATGGAGCCGCCCCAGACGGCGAAATGAGGAATCTCATCTCGAATAGAAAAATCAATGAGCTTATATGATTATTCCGGTTAACAAAGCCGTCAGGAATGCCAAAAGAAGACCATTGATTAAATCCCTCCAATCGAGTGTGAAAAGCTCAAATTATTTTACCGGGTTATATAAACAATGCACATATTTGCATTAAAAATTCCTTAATAAAATAAGTATTGCATTACCGGGATGAGTTATATTAACAGATTTGAATTAATAAAAGCTATAATGAATGGCGTACATCCTGACCAGGCTCAATTGATATCAACGGTTGACAGACAGAAAGTTTTAAATAAAATCTATAAAAACGAACCTGAATTACAAGATATTGGAAAATTTTTTATTACCGATAATCCAATCGAGGAAGAGAATTGGTCAAAAATGCCAGGAAAAGATAAAGAAAAAATATTACGAAAGTCTAATTGAAACTGTTGAGAAATTTCCCAACTATATATTTGGAAAGATATCATTATCTGAGTATTACCTCAATAATAACGAATTTATCAAAATCCCTGGTTTATTGGATAACAAGTTTGAAATAACTCAACATTTTCCACCCGGTACTGACATATTCCATATTTCAGCAGTAAGAGGATTTTATTTCATTACAGGCAGATATTTTGCAAAAGCCGGGAAAATTGAAAAGGCGTATAAATCATATTTTTTATTGAGTGACCTTGACAATAATCATCAAACGACCGAAATACTTGGACAGGAAATATTGAGCTATGAGCTGTATATCTTTAAAAATAATTTGATATAAGTGCAAAAAACAGGAGAGAATCAAGCGCCAGGAGGAGATGTTATCCCTGATAGAGCAGTGGCAGGAAAGCGGCAAGACACATGGGTTAAAGAGATGAAAACCAAGATAAAGATTGAGTTATCACAGTTTTGCACGACAAAAAAGGAGCAAATCAAAGATTTTGAGATGCTGATCATGCTTCGAACTTAAAAATGTTAAATCGCAGTATCCCAAATATATAGTCTGACAATCAATTTTTATGTTTAATTTTAAGTTTATGAATTAATCAGGTTAAATCTCACAGCTATGAAAAAATTGTTTTTCTTATTCTTATCATTAGTAATAATTTCCTGCGGTCAGCAAAATCCCGGGACGGAAACAGGATCAGGTACTGTTAATAATTTCACAACTGAAGGTAAAAATGTTACAGTTTATACTACAGCCGACAGTACTTCATACAGGTTGACACAAACAGAGAAAATTCAGTTCTCTGAGCTGGAAAGTACCTCAGAAAGAGATATTTACATTTTTGCCGATCCTTCCAAAACATTTCAAACCATGCTGGGAATAGGCGGTGCGCTTACTGATGCAGCTGCCGAGACATTAGCGAAACTCCCTGAGGAAAAACAGGACGAACTGATACAGGCATATTATGATCCGGAAATGGGAATCGGCTACACCCTTGCCAGGACCAACATAAACAGCTGTGATTTTTCAAGCGGAAGTTATACCTATGTTGATGAAGGTGACAAGGAGCTGACATCATTCAATATTGATCACGACAGGCAATATAAGATCCCTCTGATAAAGAGAGCACTGGATGCCACAGACGGAAAACTTACATTGTTTGCGAGTCCGTGGAGTCCGCCGGCATTTATGAAGGATAACAATAATATGCTACGGGGAGGCAAGCTGAAACCCGAATTTTATCAGTCATGGGCAACCTACTATACTAAGTTTATAAAGAGTTATGAGAAGGAAGGGATTCCTGTCTGGGGTATAACCATCCAGAATGAACCGATGGCAACCCAAACATGGGAATCATGCATCTATTTTGCGGAGGATGAAAGGGATTTTCTTAAGAATTTTCTTGGTCCGACGATGGAAAAAGAGGGCCTGGCTGACAAGAAAATAATTGTCTGGGATCATAATCGTGACCTGATTACTCAAAGAGCCCAGGCCATCTTCAATGATCCGGAGGCATCAAAATATGCATGGGGCATGGGATTTCACTGGTATGAGGACTGGACCGGCGGCCAGCAGATGTACAATAATTTAGGGCTTGTTAACAGTGCCTATCCTGATAAGCATTTGCTGTTCACCGAGGGTTGCAACGGGCCTTTTAACAGTGAAAGATATTATTTCTGGGGACTTGGTGAAAAGTATGGCATATCAATGATAAATGATTTTAATAATGGCACAGAAGGATGGACCGACTGGAACATTCTCCTGGATGAGACCGGAGGGCCAAACCATGTCAGGAATTTTTGCTTTGCACCCATTCATGGTGATACAAGAACCGGTGAGCTGATATATACCAACTCATATTATTATATCGGCCACTTCTCAAAATTTATACGTC
>CAZKWD010000270.1:0-3732 GCA_964556175.1 uncultured Rikenellaceae bacterium | reverse complement strand
TCTGATCGGGTTTTCATTTTTGTAGAATTTACTGCACTTTTTGCACAGGAGCCAAGAATCATGGCCATCACAATAGTAAATACAATTAATCCTTTGATTTTCATTTTGAATATATTAAATTAAAATTTTCGCAAAGTTAACACTTTGGGTAAAGTAAAAAAGTCTTTAATGCTTTTATTTTCAGGTTTTGACTGCCCTTATAATATGCCGTTTCCCCGGTGGTCCCGGAAGAAGAGTTACCCTGAATCCACAGGCTCTCAGATTCCTTTTAACCTCTCCTTTGGAAGAATAGGTGACAAAAACACTATCCTTTTCAGTGGCTTCACCTATTTTTCTGAAAATGTCCGCAGTCCACATTTCAGGCTGCTTATCAGGACCGAATGCATCAAAATAAATCAGTCCGTACCGGCCTTGAATGATATCAGTCACAAGGTCCCCCTTTACTTTTTTCAGTGAGAAATTACGGCTTACCTTGTTCATTTGTCCCCATCTGCATGAATGGATCAGATTGAAGGTCTCCTTTCCCTCAGAGCCAAAGAAACCAGGGTAGTTAAGTGAATTTACTGTTGTTTCGTCAACAGGATATTTTTCAAATGCTGTATAGAATACCTCCCGGTTGCCGTTCAGGTTCCGGATTGCTGTTAACAGTGCATTCAGCCCGGTACCGAAGCCGGCTTCAAATATGTATAGCGGATTAGCATTACAAACGTCAAATCCATTTTTTATGAAAACATGCTCAGATTCCTGTATGGCTCCATGTATTGAATGATAATGTTCATCCATTTCAGGTACATATATTGTATGTGAACCATCAGCAGTAGTAATAATTTTTCTCACATTATCTCTCTTTTACCTTATATCCCTTTACTCTGTGCCCTGTGCCCTGTGTCCTGTGCCTATATTTTCATCCCTATCACTATCACATCATCCACCTGTTCATGGTCACTTTTCCATTCTTCAAAAGTATTGTCAAGTATCTCTTTCTGCAGTTCCATTGATTTGCTATGGTTTTTCAGAAGCAGATTCTGGAATGGTTTGTACATAAATTTCCTGCCTTTGGGACCGCCGAATTGATCCGCATATCCGTCAGAGAACAGGTACAGGTAATCACCTTTTCTTATCTCTATGGTCCGGTTGGTAAAAGGAGTGAATGAGATAAAATGTATACCTATGGGCATACGGTCGGGAGAGTATTTCAACATTTTACTGTCCCTTATCAGGTAAAGAGGATTGTTGGCGCCTGCATAGTCGAGCTTACCGGTTTTCATATCAAGGATGACCAGTGAAATATCCATACCGTCTCTTGCCTCTCCTGATATTCCTTTCTGTTTCAAAGTATTGATAATTTCATCCCTTAGATTGTTCAGTATCATGGCCGCATTGTCGACTTCTCTGGTATTTATTATTTCTTCCAGGAAGGCATGTCCGAGCATGCTCATGAAAGCGCCTGGCACTCCATGTCCTGTGCAATCTCCGGCAGCCACTATTATCTTATTTCGTTGTTTTGTCCCCCAGTAAAAGTCCCCGCTCACAATATCTTTAGGTTTATATAGTATGAAATTCTCTATGCCCCATTCATTGAGGAAATTTTCAGGAGGGAGCACAGCAGCCTGTATCCGGCTGGCATACTGAATACTATCGGTTATTGACTGGTTCTTTTGCTCAATGATATCTTTCTGCTTTATTATTTCAGTATTCATGACCTCAAGATCTGCATTGATCTTTTCAATTTCCCTTTTGCTTTCAGCAAGCAGGCGGTTTTTCTTCCTGGTCGACAGGAGGCTGAAAAGGATGATTACAGCAACAAGCAGTGCCAGTGAGCCTATCCCCACTGCCAGCTGGCGGGCCAGCTTCTCATTTTTAAGTTCCGTCTCTTTCTGCAGTTTATCTTTTTCAAGAAGCTGTTTCTCCTGCTCAAGGGCAAGAGCCTCATCATTTTTCTGTTTCAGCATAAGGCTGTCAATAGCCTGTTGCTGGCGAAGAGATCTGACTTCCTGGTCTCTCAGCCCAAGTTCATATCGTTCTTTTTCCAGGACAAGCGACTGGGCAAGCCTGTCTTTCTCTGATCTCTCGAGGGCTCTTTCATTCATCATGAGCTTTAGTTCATTTTCCTTCTGTAATGTTTCGGCCCTCAGTGTCTTCATTTCCAGTCCGCGTATCTCTTCAGTGGCCAGTTCATTTCTTATCCTTTGTTCAGTAGCATCAAATTCAGTAAGGTCATCTGCCATCTCTCTTTCTGCGATCCGTTCCGCAAAATTTAATGAATCACGGAGTTGGAGATGTTTTTCATAGTACTCAAGGGCCTTGATAAAGTCATTTCCTTTTTCCAGAACCTCTGAATAATCCTGGTAACAGATCTGAAGCACATCAAGATTTACGGAAGCCTTCGCAGATTCAATGCAGTCAAGGCAATACAGCTCTGCATGATAATTATCACCTTCATTAAAGTAGATCCTGGCCAGGATACGGTTTATGCGAGCTGCCTCATCTATCCTTTGTGATTTTTTTGCATGCTGTAAAGCTTCTTCAAAAGCCCGGAGCATTTCTGTCTGATTATCTGCATTTTGATGACATATGGCAATATTTGACCAGGCATCGGTCAGAAAATAATCATCACTACCTCCCTTTTCTGAAAAATCAACCGCTTTCATGAAGTATTCAAGAGCTTTGTCCACGTCACCCTTTTTGAACATCAGGAAGCCTAACTGGTTATAGGTGGCGGCAATGTTCTTAAAATCATTTTTCCGGGAGTAGTACGAAAGTAATTCCTGGTATTTTTCATAAGAGTTATCGTACATCTCCATCTGTATATAGAGTGTTCCAAGTTTCTCATAGCATCTCAGGAATCCAGTCGTGTCATTTGCCTCCTCATAACATGATGCAGCAGTATCATACCATTGTGTTGATAATGAGTCGACAGGGAGATAAAAATATGATTTTCCGCCTAATTCGGCTGCAGTAGCCTTTAATCCTGTTTCCTGTTTATTGTAAAGACTGAACTCCTGTTCAGAATATTGTGCAGATTTCTTATAAACACCTGCCCTGAAATAATTCCAGGCGATCAATCTGATTATCCGTGCTTCATTTTCTTTGTCACCGAGTTTTGTATAGGCCGCTGATGCCCGTAAATAATTACGCAGAGTTTCATCATAATTTCCCTGTTCTTCGTATATGGTTGCCAGTAACTCATATTTGGCGGCTTTAACCGAATCAGCTTCCCTCTCCAGGCTGAGTTTTGTACTGACCGGCAGAGTGTCCTGCCCTCCGGCTTTATACACAGGTGATAAAGAGGTCAGCAGCAGTACAATTAATATAGCTACTCTTGTCATCAATTCAGTGTATAGGTTAGGCCAAGTTGAATGTTTCGGCCGGTTTGAGGATTATAGGGCAAAGGAGTACTCATACCTGAATACACAGGTCCTCCATATTTTTCATCAAAAAGATTCCGGATCTTAATGAAGCTGGCAAGGTTATTGCCGATTTGATAATTTACAACTACATCCATGCTGTAAAAACCATCAACATTCTTTATTATCTCACTGTAAAGTTCTTTAAATGGAATAATAAGCCTGAGCCAGCTTGACTCCCAGATGCTTGAGACCTGGATATAGAGCTTTTTTGCAGGCTGCATTGAGATCTTCATCTGACCGAAATGGTTTGGAACAAGTTTAAAATCGTTCAGGGTGAGGTAATTACCTGCAATTTCAAAGATATCGGGAAAAGACTGGCTTG
>CAZKWD010000269.1:0-3746 GCA_964556175.1 uncultured Rikenellaceae bacterium | reverse complement strand
TTATTCCAGGTATGAAGGTTTATGGAATCGGCTATCTGTATATTCATTTCCACTGATCCTTTTCCGGAAAAGTCGATATGCTTTTCTGTTATCTCCTGTGCTTCGGCTGAAGCAAAGAAGAGTAAGATTACAACTAAGATTGCACTCGTTCTCATGATTAGATAGATTAAATTATGAATGTTGTTATTTCCCCTTACGCAGGTAAATGTTACCGCTTACCGTCACTATGCTGAATTTTGAACCGCCGTCGTTGAGTGCGTATTTCAGTTGACTGCCGCCGATTCTTTTCAGATCTTTTTGAGTTTCTGTAAAATTGAAATCTGAGTAAAACCCGCCGCTTATAGTTCTCATTTCAAGGTTTACTTTTGCATTCTCCGGAATTGATATATCAATATCACCACTGATTGAGTTGATCGAAAATGGTGTATTATCTGCAATACTGTTACAGATGATATCAATATCCCCGGCAATGGTTGAAAGGACCAGTGGTCCGGTAACATTTTCAAGGTAGATATTGTGGCAACTCTGTATATCAATCTCGTTTTTCATGTTCACTATAGAAATATCGTTCGCATTTTCACATCCGCTTTGCATTTCAAGGGCCAGGTTATCAGGCACTTTTATTTTATACTCTCCATGTCTGGTAAATGGGAGCAGACAGGAAACCAGTACCTGGTTACCGTTCTTTTCGACGGAAAGACCTATACCGGTATTATCTGTACCTCCGGGATATACAGGTTTCAGTCCTTTGGCTCTTTCGGGAGGTGCAAGATCCAGTGAGGCTGCTGTGATGATTATCTCATTTCCGCTGTAACCCTCAATGGGAAGATCTCCGCTGAAGTTTTTCAATATGAGCTTGCTCTCTTTTGTGTTCTGCACCGCGATTTTGTGCTCCTGTGCCTTTGCAGTACCGGTAAATAGGAACACAATAATGATTAATAAGCTAATTTTCATTGTTTTCATGGCTTTTGTATTAATTGTTAAAAATTATTAGAGACTTCTGAAGTATAATTATTGAACTCAATCTGTATTTCTTCAGATCAACAGTTTAATCCCGTTTTCGGCGACATTTTTTACATCTTCAAGTGTATTCTCATCAGTGATGATCTTCTGAATCGGTTTTACTGCACTTTTTTCACGCCTCTCAACCAGGATATTTATCAGTGTAACCTGTAATATCGGATCACTCTGCAGAGAAAGCGACTTCACCAGTGAATCGCAAACCGGCTGCTGATCTGCATATTTTGACAGTGCATATGCAGCAGCCATTCTTACATTCACATTTTTATCAGTATTAAGAGTCTTTACAAGCACCTCTATCAAATTTTCATCAGGAGTGTCAAGTTCTTCGGCATAATTCAGAGCCTGGATCCTGTAACTCGAGGATTCCTCTTTAAGCATTGTGAACATGGCTGCTTTTTTCAGGTCTGTCACCTCTGACTTTAGCTGTTTAAGCTGAGCCTGATGTGAATTTCTGATTCCTGATTGAATCATTATACCTATTAATGTCCCGCAGATAAGCAGGGCAAATCCTGCTGCAATCCTGAAAATACCGCGGTTATACCAGGCAGTTGATGTTCCTGCCGTTTCTGCTGTTCCGCCGACTTTACTTTTCTTTATTTCGCTATGCAGCATATGATAGAAATTGATCCGCAGAGAATCATCAGGTTCTACCTCTTCTTTGCCGGAAATAAGCTTCATCACCTGCTGCAGATCACGAAATTCATCAAGACATCTTTCGCAGGTCTCAAGATGTTTTTCAATCTCAAGATTCTCCTCTTTATCAAGCTTATTGTCAAGATAATCTATGATTTTTTCTTCCAGTTCCTCACATTTCATGTCTGTAGTTTTTAATCCTGTTTGAAATAAACACATCGAAGCTGCCGGATAGCCCTGTATATTGATACTTTAATTGCCGGAACAGACTGACTGACTATCGAAGATATCTCTTGATATTTCAGGTCCTGGTACCGGCTTAAAACTATCAGCTCCCTTTGAGTATCGCTTAGAGTCATAAGCGCTGCCTCCAGTTTTTCAAGGTCCTCTTCCGGATAGCTGTCAGTGGTCTCGGTAATATCGGAAGGATATATGCCGCTTTTCACAAACAGGTCTCCCGTTTTTTTCTCTTTGCTTCGGTAATCACTGTGCAGGTTCCTGGCTATCTGATATATCCATGATTTAACACTGGCACCACTCTTATATGTATTCCTGTACCTGATCATCCTGTAAAAAAGGTTCTGGGTTAGATCCTGGCTTACATCTCTATTAATTCCCATCCTGAAAAAAAAGTTGTACAGTTTTTGGTGGTAACGTTCAAAGAGGATTGACATTTCCGAAAGGTTACCTTCCTTTACATTTTCCATTATCGTTTCATCAGGAATATTCTGCACCGTTTTGATTTTTGTCTTCACTATGGTTACCTGTAAAGTTAAAAATGGTTACAAAAAAATCCGGAATTTTTTTCCCGGATTATCGTGATACACCTTAACGCCTTAACGCCCTAATTCACCCCACACATCATTGCACTCTCCCATGTGGGAGTAACCTGCTTAAATGAAACAGCTCGGCCGGTAATATTCAGAAAATTATCTTCCATGCCATTTCTTGCTTTTATGTGTCCCTTCAAACAGAAAGGACATTTGCGTGAATTTTGGAAGAATTTTGTCCCGGCCGCTTCAGCATCATGCGATGAGATAAAATTTCCCAGGAAAATCCTTTTGTGCTTTTCGGGTACAAAAGGACACTCTTCATGGTGGATCATATGATATCCGCCCGATCCCGGCTTTATGCCGATAAAATATTTTTTACACATTTCAATTAATTATGACAAGTCACATTTTGGGGTTTTATCAGTTTTCTTGTTAAATTGTTACCTGGAATTTTAATTTTTTCCGGCTCAGGCGGGGGAAAATTTCGAAAAATACCCGGAAAAAATATTTTTTTTGATTTTTGTAATCATTTGTATTACAGTATTTTATAACACAACAAATGATTGTTTTATACATTTTTTTATTTTTTTTCAGGTAACAATTTACCGTCAATCAATATTAAACGGCAAAAATCAAACTTAAACTTTAAAATCATGGAAAGAAAAATCAGATTTGAAATGGCAAAAAGAAACTTAGATGAATTAATCTCTAAATTATCCGAAAATGAAATACTTAATCCCGATGCAATGAGCTCCGTGAGAGGCGGCGATGGAGAAGGGGGGGGAGATATTATCCTCGTTCCCCCTAAACAAGAATAAGGGATCTGCTTCAGCACAGATAATCTCCCTTTTTTTGAGCATCCGTTTAACAACGGGTGCTCTTTTTTTTTCTCATATTGATTTTTTTTCTGAAATTGTGACTTTGCCGTTATCAATAGTAATATTTGTATATGAAAAGGATTATACTGGTTTTTTCTATTTTAACCATTCTATCAGTAAATTTTTCAAGATCACAAGAAAGAGATCTATATTATTTATTCCCGGAATTTATAACGTTATACAATTCAGGAAATTTCATTGAAGCTGAGAGATGCATGATGATTGTTCTTGATCCTGAAAACAAATCACCGGAAGGTTATCTCATTCCTGCTTATAATAATCTTGGCCTGGTCAAGAAGAGTATCGGCCTCTACTCAGAAGCCTTGGAATACTTTAATAAAGCCGAAAGTCTGTCGGTTGGCACCAAAAATAACTCATTAAATCTTTCAGGAATTTATGTCAACAAATCAAGGATATACACTTTTCGGAAAACATTTTC
>CAZKWD010000268.1:0-3752 GCA_964556175.1 uncultured Rikenellaceae bacterium | reverse complement strand
TTATTTTCATGAATAATATCCTCAAGTACAGGGGATACAGATTTTACCAGTCATCTTACGACCAGGATGAGCAGGGGACAGTACTTTCAGTTAACCATGACCCGGCAGGTATGATTATAACTTATACCGGTTATGCATCACTCTTCCTGTTTATAATTTTATCGCTGATAATTAAAAGCTCATCATTTCGCTCCATCAGGGCTACATCCTGGAATTCAGCGTTGCGCAAAGGGGTTACGGCAGTTTTTCTGCTTTTGTTTTTTTCAGCTTTCTCCGGAGTATATGGACAGAAAATGGTCCCCGGCAGGGAGAGTGCTAAAGAATTTGGCAAAGTGCTTGTCCAGGATCAGAAGGGGAGGACAAAGCCTTTATCAACATTAAGCAGTGATATACTTCGAAAAGTATCAAGGGAGAACAGGTTTGAAGGTTATACATCAATGCAGGTATTCCTGGGGATTTATTTTGATTTTACCGGCTGGCAGGATGTTCAGTTGATCAGGGTGTCAAATAAAGAACTGCAGAAAAAGCTTGATTTAACGGGCAATATGGCCTCTTTTACGGACCTGGTTGATATAACAGGGGGCAGTTACAGATTATCTGAAGATGTAAATAGAGCCTACTCAAAACCACCGGGTCAAAGAAACAAGATGGATAAAGAGATCATGAAAGTTGACGAAAGAGTTAATATCATATACATGATCTATCGGGGCGATTTCTTGAAAATTTTTCCTCTGAAGGATGGAACACCGAATTGGGGAGCTCCTGAGGAGGCGCTTATAAGTGCTGTCAGCAGTGAAGATTCACTCTACCTGCATAATATTGTGCCATTTATTGCAGAGGCATTGCAGAAAGATGATATTGCTACGACGCGGAAGCTGTCAGAGTCGGTAAGTGGTTACCAGGAAAGATTTGCCGGTTACCGGTTACCAACAGATCTTAAAATAAAAGCTGAGATACTCTATTATAAGCTTGGGATATTCGAGCGGTTATTCCCATTTTATGCAACAACCGGACTGATCATGCTTATAATATTGATGATAAGCGTAATAAGGGGGAGAAAAGATGTTCTCGGGTTTGTAAGGATCCTTGGCTGGATTCTTTTTGCAGGTTTCCTTTTACACACTTCCGGTCTGATTTTGCGATGGTATATTTCCGGCCATTCGCCTATGAGCAATGGCTATGAATCGATGATTTTCATTTCCTGGGTAACACTGCTGGCAGGATTTATTTTCAGCCGCAAATCTGCTTTTACTCTTTCAGCTACCTCAATTCTTGCAGGGATGACGCTTATGGTGGCTCACCTGAGCTTTATGGATCCCGAAATAACCAACCTGATACCGGTTCTCCAGTCTTACTGGTTAACGCTTCATGTTTCGGTAATTACAGGCAGTTACGGATTTCTCGGGTTGGGAGCAATACTTGGACTGATTAACCTGGTTTTACTGACTCTGACAAACAGCAATAACCGTGGCAGGATATCAAACACTATTGATGATCTGACAGTTATTAATTTCAGAACTTTGACACTGGGATTATATTTTCTGACCATCGGAACATTTCTGGGAGCTATCTGGGCAAATGAATCCTGGGGAAGGTACTGGGGCTGGGATCCCAAGGAGACATGGTCGCTGATAACAATTATTGTATACACACTTGTCACACACTCACGTCTCATTCCGGCTTTGAAAGATATCTACACCTTTAATTTACTCTCTCTCTTTGCTTTCTCATCAGTACTGATGACCTATTTCGGGGTGAACTATTACCTGTCCGGGCTGCATTCATATGCAGGAGGTGATCCGGTGCCAGTTCCGGTGTTTGTTTATATTACTGTTATATTTCTTTCAGCATTAGCTATTTTTGCATACTTAAAGTATAAGAGAATTTTAAAAATGGATAAATAAAAAAAGGGCTTTCCGAAAGCCCCTTTTTAATATGTAAGCAATAATGCCTATTTCCTTTTTGGAGGGAAATCATTTTCTGATACAGGAGGTATTGCTTTCATTGCTTTTGTTCCTTTGGTGCCATCCAGTGTCAGTGTTGCATAAAATGCAGGATAAGCTGCTCCGGCCCAGTCCACAGGTAGAGAATAACCATCGGATTTATAATATACTACATATGTGATATTTAACGTTGGAGATGCCTCGCAGTTACCCCATGTAGCAGAACCCTCGATCCAGTATTCATAAAGATCACCATCATAATCAGTCGTAAAGCAATACTGGTCCGCAATTGTTGCTGTACCATTGTTAGCGATAGTCATGGTAATTGTTCCTCCGGAAGTAATGGTTTCGCCCCAGCTGTTTTCCATCCAACCGAAGTTCAATCCGGTTATTTTAACTGTAGTTTCAGTGGCATCTGAGATTACAACCTGACTTGGCCAGACATAGGCGGCGTGAGTCATGCCATCAGTACCGGACCAGTCACCCACAAAGCCTGAGACTTCAAGAGGACAAAATTGATCTACCTGCACTTCTAATGTATCTTCCGGAGATGTTTTTCCACCTTCTGTAGTTTCAGTTACTTTAACCATTGCTATGCCAATATCATTAAAAAGGACGGTGGCCGTTCTTGTATCCGCACTGACACTTTGAAGCGTTGCACCAACAACCGACCAGGCCCAAGTTGACCCTGCACGGTGATAAGTGGGGCTGAAATCATATTCAAAAGTCTGCAGAGCTAAAGTAGTCCCTTTAATACCAAGTACAGAAGGTATCACCATTGATGCATCATAAGCATCCTGTGCTTCTTCAATATAGGTCTTTCCGCAGGTACTGAAAAGCAGTACTGCCAGAAAAAGAAACATGACCCTTATCAATATTTTGTTTTTCATATTCTCATGTTTAAGTATTATGATTTGTTTTTAAACGCCTAAAACCAGCCGCCATTTGAATAATCCTGGCCTGCAACACCTTTATCAGGCCCGAAGGAATAGGTTTCCATAAGATTAACTTCAAGCTGCTGTCCGGGAATTGGAAAATGAAGCGGTGTGCCCGGTTGAAGCTTGTCGGCTTTACGCATAAAGCAGAATGCATTACCACAATTTGTGCAGAAAAGTTCAATAAATCTCTCATGCCAGATGGCACCCTCTATTGCAGCAGCAGTGACACCAATAGGAGGAAGTTTCCCGCGAGTTACCCTGGTACCGGTATTAATAATATCAGCAGCCCCATTAAGATCTCCTGTCTGTAAAAGGGCTTCAGCTTTCAACAAATCGTTTTCCGCTTTTCTGAATAGAGTAACGGGCCCTATTTTGGTAGCAATAAAATTGTCCATTCTACTGAACCTGTAGTTGGAAAAATGGTAGTATCCACGTTCCACCCTGAAACCACAGGTTGTTAAAGCCTGATAGTCGGTGAATATACGGTCATCCACACCTTCTGTATGTGCTGTTACAGGTGCAGGTAAAAAATCCCACTGATCAGCACCTACCCATCGTGAAGGCATTGCGGGATGCATAAGGTTGATGAGCCTCATGTCCACCTGCCCCCATCCGGCAGCGTTGAGATAATAAGGACCTATATATCCGCCCCAGTTATAAAAATCCGATTCAGGTGCAAAATCATATGTCAGTCCCTTGTCGGCATAGGCTAATACCCTGCTCCAATCAACTCCGTCGTTCTCAGTTTTGTTCCTGGGCGAATATGACAGGAAGCTGGCTGCCATTGAGTTTGCCAGTTCACCTATTTCTTTCTGGGTATATGTCATTCCGGGAATCCATTCAGCCGGTACCTCAAATGTATTGTTTTCAC
>CAZKWD010000267.1:1575-3778 GCA_964556175.1 uncultured Rikenellaceae bacterium | reverse complement strand
GCTGTCCTCTGGGGAACAACTTTTATCATTGATGCAATAAGGATGAATCCGAGAATTATTGCACCAATAAGTATGAAGGTAATTGATCCTGTCATATTACTAATTTTTAGGTTCGACTTTCAATTTAATATTTTCTTTTTGTTTTATTATTACTGTTTGACCAGCTTTAATTTCTGATACTGACTCTGCGTCCCATGATGTGCCTTTGAATTCTACTTTCCCTTTCCTGTCAGGTCCGAAATCAGTGATAGCAACAGCTGGTTTTCCTGTAAACTCATCTTCAACAGCTTCTGACCGGTCATCATTATTGTAAAGAAATTTATTTTTAATCATTCTTCTGAAGATCAGAAGAGTAAGAACTGAACTTGCTGCAAAAACAATAACCTGGATGTTGATATTTGGCTCGGTGAACAGACATAAAAGGGCTGTAACCCAAGCCCCGATACCAAAGAAGAAAATTACAAATCCCGGCATAACAAGCTCCAGGAGTAAGAGAACAAGTCCAATAATGAACCATATTATTTCAGGTTTGGAAAAAATGGATTCGCTCATAGCGCATAAATTAAATAATTTGAGAAATTAAATAGAGTTGAGTAAAGATAAAAAATCGGAATAATATTCAAGAGAAGTATTGTTATTCTTTTAAATAAAAAATGAAGTGATGGAAGTTGTTGCAATAAATTATTCAATCGATAATTCTCTGCCGATTTCTCTCATCCATGATGAGACTTTTCTTGAGTGGAAATTGAGATTTTCCCTGGTATAATCACCCTCCATCTTGATCAGTTGGCCAATGTATAAACCTGAGCTTTCATCAAACTGGTAGCAGATGAACCTTATAGTTCCTGTATCAACACGTGTGTCACGGGGAGCTGTTACTTTGCTTGATGCTATATATTCAATATATCTTGCATATTTTAATAATTCTTCACCGGCGATTTTTATGCCTGAAAACTCACATTGGCCCAGGTATTCATCAGCCTTGTCCAGGCGTATTTCCAGATCCCTGTCAGGGAAATTCATTTCATCGGTATTGTATGTGAAAACGTTTCCTCCATTATCAATGATAAAACCATGATGATTGATTCCCCGGACGTAATCGTACTGAAAAAGGATCACCTGACCGCTGGTTGAGAAATCACTCTTTTTACATCCCGAAGCCAACAGAATGATAAGAAACAAAATTGTGATATATATAACTGACCTTCTCATATTTGTATAATATTACCCACAAAAATCAGGCCGTTTGAAATTTGTTATACCTCCTTACTTAATAAAGATATTGCAGTGAGGTTAAAAGTTGCGTCAGATAAAAAAATTTTCCGGTTTCATTTTTTTTTTGTAATTTTTAACGGTATTAATTCTTTGGGAATTACACTGGGAACAATGATTTACCCATCCGTTTGAAAAGCGGGATAAGTTACTTAGTTTGAGTTATTAACAGGATATTTTTATCAGCATCTTTAAGTTTACATCAAGGAAAGGAGACAGGCATTATGGAAAAATTCTTTGATTATTTTGATGGCCGGTACAGGGAATCGATCCTCAGCAATACCGGAATGGAAGAAGGACCGGTAATAACAATATCACGTCAAACAGGATGTGATGCCCGTCAGATTGCTGAAAATGTTGTGGATAACATGAACCGGAGAACCGGTACCAATAAGTGGAAGTGGGTTGATAAAGATATTATCTATGCCATTGCAAAAGAGCTGAATACCGATTCACAACGGGTAGAAAATTATTACAAGGGGATGGAGCTCACCAATATGTCGGAGATGATCATGGCTTTCTCCGGGGGATTTGTTAGTGATGAAAGGGTTAAAAAAGCCATCAAGGATGTTGTATTGGCGATTTGCAAAGAGGGAAATGTCGTCCTTGTAGGCAGGGGAGGAGTCTCTATAACCCGTAATATTGTAGATTCACTTCATGTAAGACTGATAGCACCGTTTTACTGGAGAGTAGAGAATGTAATGAAAAAGAAGGAGATGGAAATAGAGGCAGCTGAGGAATATATTGTCGATACTGACGAAAGACGTCATAACCTCATAACCACATTCCTCGAAAAGAAATCGGTGAACATCGATTTCCTTTTTGATGTTACAATCAACCGGTTCTCATTCAATATATATGAATGCGCTGATCTTATTGTTTCCATGTATGAGAAGAAAATAGGCAGGCAGATCGCGGAACGGAAACAGAA
>CAZKWD010000267.1:0-1475 GCA_964556175.1 uncultured Rikenellaceae bacterium | reverse complement strand
TGTCAAGAGTGTCCCTGTAGGCATCCCAGTCTTTTATCGGAAATTTTGCCACACCGGTATCCATAGCAGCTTTAGCTACTGCCGATGCTACACATGAGATAAGTCTCGGATCAAGTGGTTTCGGGATGATGTAATCTTTGCCAAATACAAGTTTATCAATATTATATGCTTTAAGTACTGAAGGCAGAACCGGTTCTTTTGTCAGGGCTGCAAGGGCTTTTGATGCTGCCAGCTTCATCTCCTCATTTATTGTTGAAGCCCTTACATCGAGAGTACCACGGAATATAAATGGGAATCCGAGCACGTTATTTATCTGGTTTGGATAATCCGATCTGCCTGTTGCAAAGATCAGGTCATCCCTGGTTGCCATTGCATCTTCATATGAGATCTCTGAATTAGGATTGGCCATTGCAAAAACAATCGGATTTTTTGCCATCGATGCAAGCATTTCCTTCGATACGATATTAGCAGCTGAAACACCAAGGAACATTTCTGCTCCTTTCATTGCCTGGGCAAGAGTATCAACATTCTGGTCAGTTACAAACTCCTGTTGGTATTCGTTAAGATCTTTTCTCTTCCGGTTGATCACACCATTAATGTCGACCATAATTATGTTTTCCTTCTTTACTCCAAGCGAAACATAAAATCTTGCACACGATATTCCTGCTGCACCAGCCCCGCAAATTACCGTCTTGATCTTATCAATTTTCTTGCCGGTTATTTCCAGGGCATTAAGGAGCCCAGCACCTGAAATAATTGCAGTTCCATGCTGGTCATCATGGAATACCGGAATATCAAGCATCGCTTTGAGCTTTGTCTCAACCTCGAAACATTCAGGTGCTTTTATATCTTCAAGATTAATGCCGCCAAATGTTGGAGCGATCTTTGCACATATCTCGATAAGTTTTCCCGGATCCTTTTCATCAACCTCAATGTCAAATGTATCCACATCGGCAAAGACCTTGAATAAGAGGCCCTTGCCCTCCATTACTGGTTTTCCCGCCATGGCGCCGATATCACCAAGTCCCAGTACTGCTGTTCCGTTCGATATTACAGCAACAAGATTTCCCTTGGCTGTAAAGGTGTAAACTTCCTCCGGATTCTTTTCTATCTCAAGGCATGGAAAGGCAACTCCCGGAGTATAGGCAAGACTTAAATCAAACTGAGTACTGGAGGGTTTTGTAGGTATCACTTCCACTTTCCCGTGACGGCCTCTGCTATGATAGAGAAGCGCATCTTCTTTAGTAACTTTTGGCATAGATCAGTCTGTGTATGTATATTTTTAAATAAAATCTTTCCGGAATCAGGGGTGAACAGAAATATTATTTCTTTAAAATTATAATAATTAAATCAAATTAAATATGAAAAAAATCAGGTTGTTATTCAAGTAAGAATTCGCACAGATAACATATTTGCTGATATATATTTTGCAGTGACAACAAATTTGAATATTTTCAAAGCCGATATTATTACAA
>CAZKWD010000266.1:0-3787 GCA_964556175.1 uncultured Rikenellaceae bacterium | reverse complement strand
TGGTAATGTGACAAGTGCTGAAGTAACAGGTCTTACTGCAAATTCTGTTTACTACTACCGTGTTCGTGCATACAATGGGTATGGTACAGGTGAAAATTCAGATACAGTTGTAGTAACAACGCTGATTAATCCGCCTCCGGCGCCCTCTGGTTTTACAGCTAATTCATGCAACGACCTGGTAACTCTGACATGGAATGCAGTCTCAGATCCATATTTCTCACATTACCTTATTTTCGGAGGAGAATCTCCAAATCCAACAACACAGATTGACTCAATAGATGTCAGTTCCACAGTTACAAAAACAATCACAGGATTAACCCGTGGCACAACATATTATTATCGTATGGTAGCAGTCAATACCTTTGGCATGGTCAGTAATTACAGCAGTGAGGTTTCTGTTGTCGTTAAAACAGGGGTAATCCCAAGAATAAAAGCAAAATGGAGTGATGTTCTGATCTGTTATAATATCAACGATTCAATAACCCAGTTCAGATGGTACAGGGGAAGTACCCTGATAGCAGGAGAGACTAAACAATATTATGTTACAAATAAAGATCCGGGAAGCTATCATGTGGAAGCAACAGATATCTTTGGGTGTATAAATTCCTCAAATATTATTGATATCTCAGGGGCTAAATCACTGTCGGTATATCCGAATCCAACCAAATCAGTCTTTACCCTGGATCTTTACAGTGAAGCTATTGGAGAGGCAGTTATTAGTCTTTACAGTGCAACCGGGATGAAAGCACTTGAATACCGGACAGAAAAGAAAGAAACCTGGTTGAATTGTGAAATACCTGTTAGTAATTTCAAGGATGGTATTTACATGATTGAAGTTATCGTAAATAACGAAGAAATTAATTATACACGACTTATAATAATTGAATAGTAGTTACATAATAAAATCAGATTAGAAGAAAAGATATCTTAAATAGGTGAACATTAAAAAAAGAACCATTTTCATATTATTGTTTTTGTTAGTCTTCTGCACTGTTAATGCAACAGATTATTATGTTGATGCCGATTTCGGAAGCAACGCTTCGGGTGACGGGAGTTCAGGTAATCCTTGGCAGACAATAACATATGCGCTTACCCAGATATCAGGATCAGGTCATGTAATTCATGTGGCTGAGGGTTATTATGATTCATCAATAGGAGAATCTTTTCCGATCTATGTTAAGAATGGTGTTTCGCTGGATGGAGCAGGAGATTCGCTGACTGTTATCGATGCCGGGTATTCTGAAAGGGTATTGAACTGCATAGGGATAACAGATGCATCAACAGTTATTAAAGGTTTTACAATAACGGGAGGATATTACAGTGATAACTTTACAACTGGAGCGGGAATATATATCTCTGCCGGTTCAACCCTGACTATAAAACAGAATTTGATAATGGATAATTACCTCGGTACATGGGGTAAAGGAGGTGGCATATATATTACAAATTCCTCTCCCCGTATTCTTTACAATACTCTTTATTATAATGGTTCAGATTACTGGGGTGAAGGGGATGCAATTTATATATATAATTCATCCCCTTATATAAAAGGTAATACCATAATTTACAATATCAGTAATGAATCAGACAATACTATATATATCAGCGGATCATCAAGTGCACCAAAGTTCCTGAATAACATTATTGCGATGAACTCAGCTGGCATCTATTGTTTAGGTGGCATTCCCACGTTCATTAATAATACGATCTCGGATAATTCGGGAACCGGGATTTACATCAGTGGTTGCCAGCCTGATTCCATAATCAATAACATAATATCATTTAATTCAGGATATGGCATACAGGAAAGCGGCACTTCCAGTGATCCCGGGAAAGTGTGGTACAACCAGTTCTTTGCTAATTCATCAGGTCTTTATTACGATGAAGGCTCAACAGCTTATTATACAGCTGATGCATTGAACTCGGGTGTAGTTGAATGTATATCAATTACTGATAAGGATCCCCTGTTTATTGACAGGGCCGGCACCGATTATCGCGTGAGATTGTATTCTCCTTCCATTGATGCGGGAGATCCTGATTCTCCATACGGTAATGAACCTGAACCAAACGGTAACAGGATAAACCTTGGAGCCTATGGAAATACATCTCTGGCAACTACTTCCGAAGAATCCCCTGCCCTCCCTGCAGATCTATATGTGGATGCTGTTCTGGGCAGTAATGATACGGGTGATGGAAGTTCAGCAAGTCCATGGCAGACAATAACATACGCATTTACGCAGATTTTCTCTGCCGGTCATACCATTCATGTGGCAGTGGGGACTTACAATACTGAGCTGGGAGAATCTTTCCCGATCTATATGAAGAACGGTGTTTCACTGTCTGGTGCAGATATGTCAACCACCATTGTTGATGCTGAGGCTACTTCCGGCGTAATCAGTTGTATAGGGATAACGGATGCCTCAACTTTTATTGAAGGTTTTACAATAACAGGCGGATATTTGAGCGAATATTATTCACATGGAGCAGGTATACTTATATCTGCCGGATCTGTATTAACAATCAGAAATAATATTATAACTGATAACTCGCTTTACCTGCTCAGCCAGGGAGCTGGCATTTACATCTCCAACTCTGCTCCTTTTATTTTAGATAACATAATCTCGGATAACAGTGTATATTCCCAGGGAGAAGGAAATGCCATGGTAATTTCAAATTCTTCTCCAGTAATTTCAGGGAACTCAATAATAAATAACATCGGAAGCTATTCAGACTACTGCATATATATATATGGTGAATTAAGCGCTCCGGAGATCTCCAGAAACCTGATTGCAGGTAATTCCAGCGATGCTATTTATGTTTCATCAGGTTCTTCTTCGATAATTAATAATACTATCTCAGATAATGAGGGTAACGGAATAAATATAACATCCGGAACTCCTGCTTCAATAGTAAATAATATTATTTCTTATAATTCATTGTATGGTATTTATGAAAGCAGTTCTTCTTATGATCCTTTAAAAGTGGAGTATAATCTCTTTTATGCTAATTCAAGCGGAGTATATCATGATGAAGGATCAACCGATTACTATACTTCAAGTACTTTAAATTCTGCAGTTGTTGAATGTGCTAATAACCTGGACGGGGATCCTGTGTTCACTGACCGGACAAATGACAATTATCATATTGAGTTAGGTTCTTCTGCAATTAATACTGGGGATCCATCCAGCCCTCTTGATCCTGACGGTTCATGTGCAGATATCGGTGCATATTTTTTTATTATGCCTCCGCCTGATGCGCCTATAGCAACCGGGGCAACAAATATTGGGCAAACAGATTTTACTGCAAACTGGAACAGTGCAGCAACCGCAAGCGGTTACTACCTCGATATTGCTGCCAATAGCGATTTTACAGCTTTTGTTGAGAATTTTGAAAACAGGGATGTCCTTAACCTGACAAGCTATAGTGTTACAGGTTTATCAGCAAATACAGAATACTATTACAGGGTTCGTGCATATAATGAAGGAGGCATTGGTTCAAATTCCAACGTCATATCACTAAACACAACTGTTGATCCTCCAGCACCCCCTGCTACTGCTCCTGTAGTATATGCAGGTACTGATATTACCCAGACAAGCTTCCTGTCTGACTGGAATCCCGTAGACGGTGCAACAAGCTACCGGATTGATGTGGCCGTTGAAATTGATCCTGTAAATTATGTATCAGGATATTACAACCTTGAAGTACTTAATGCTACGGAGTGCATGGTAACAGGATTGACTGCCAATACTGATTATTATTACTGGGTTCGGGCCTGTAATTCCGGAGG
>CAZKWD010000265.1:0-3787 GCA_964556175.1 uncultured Rikenellaceae bacterium | reverse complement strand
GAAATGATTCGACTTTAGCTGTTGTATCAGCCATTCTGTTGCCCAGGGTAAGCTCGGCAAAATTGCCAAATCCCAGTATATTAGCTAATTCAAGCCTCAGACTGACAATGTCGGAGACGAGTTCCCGGTTATCGTTTTTGTCGCCGTGAAATGACCTTGAGGTATAGGCTCTGAATATCTTTTCCCTGAGAATTCTGTTTTCGGAATATTGCATGAAAGGGATGTAACTCGGGGAATGAAGTGTAAAGACCCATCCTTCTTTGTCACGGTTTCTTGCCTCCATTGCAGCCATCTCAACTGTTCCTTCAGGCAATCCTGTAAGATCATTTTTATCAGTGATATGGAGCTCAAAAGCATTGGTGTCAGCCAGTATATTTTCTTCAAACCTGATTGCCAGCCGGGAAAGCTCCTCAGATATCTGCCTGAATCGCAGTTTTTTATCTTCATTCAATCCTGCTCCGCCAAGAACAAAATTCCTGTAATGCTTTTCAACTAGCATCATCTGTTCGGTTGTCAGTCCTGCTGACTCTCTTGAATCGAATACTGATTTAACCCTGGCGAAGAGGTTTTCATTAAGTGTGATATCGTTTGAGAAACGTGCAAGGAGAGGGGATACATTCCTTGCAACTTTCTGCAGATCTTTACTGGTTTCAGCACTGTTAAGATTGAAAAGGATCGCCGTTACCTCCTCCAGTTTATTTCCTGTTCTGTCGAGTGCAACAATGGTATTTTCAAAATCAGGAGAGCCGGAATTTTCAGTTATTAACCTGATCTCCTCTGAAGCTGATTTAATGGCCTCTTCAACGGCCGGTTTGTAGTGAGTAGTTCTAATCAGTTCAAATGGAGGAGTCACGAAAGGTGTAACCCAATCTTGAAGCAGAGGATTCGCCATTTGATTATTTAATTGATAATTAACAAGTTAGTCCTGATCATCGTCTTCTTCCGCAAGATCACTTTTTGCTGCTGTATATTTTGCCGGGTATGGTGTATTGCCTTTTGCTGCGAACCATAGAATCCTGTTTAAAAGATCATCATTACCTGTATCAATGCCGTCAAATTCCGGAAGCATGCTTTTCCTGGCATAATGAAGGGCTTTCCCTTTTAATGATATAATCTGCGGATTCATCTCATCGAGAGGGATAATATTTGGTACTGCCAGATAAGGTGTTTTGTCAGGAGAGGCGCCAAAACAATCTACCATCGTATTTGCAATAGCATCCTGAATATTCATTGGCGGCAATCCCATTATCTGTTCAATTGTCCTTATAATTGAGGGCTGGGTGTAAAATGTGTGATTCACGGTTTTTAACCTTGAATAGGGGCTGATCACCAGGCTTACTGTCCGATAAGCAGAGACATGGTCCCATCCTGCCTGGGAATCATCTTCAACAACGAAGATCACCGTATTCTCCCAAAAACGGCTTTTTGAAAATGCTTCAACTATTCGACCGAGAGCCAGGTCATTATCGGCAACCATTGCCCTTGGAGTCGGATTTCCCGGCCTGGTGCCTGCAGTATGATCATTCGGCAGGGCAACAATCAGAAGTTCAGGCAGATGATCACCTTCCATTACTTCATAATCATGCAGATCTTTGATGAGGGCATCTGCTCGCATTACATCAGAAAACTCATGGTTACCGTAAGAAGGATAGGTCTGACTGAGTATTTTCTTTACAGGTTCAATAGTTGTTTTGTTAAAAAACTCGATTTTTTCTCCATTTCTATATTTAGTGTATATGTCCAGCCATCTAAGCCTATAATCAAAGACAGGGACTGAGGCTTCACCGTAAATTCTCACAGATTTTCCTTTTCGTGTTGCATTATCCCAGATAAATCCGGTCGGTGCATAAACCAGTGCATCTGTTTGCACATGAGCATACCTTCTGAACCAGGCCATCATATTCTTTTCAATATAGTCGGTCACAATAGAGGCATCTGTCCACTGATGACCCTCAGCAGAACATTTACCCGAGACATGGAAATTATCAAGAAGAATGAATTCTTCAGCCAGTTTATGAGTATTAGGTGTTATTTCTTCACCATAAATACAAAGTGCCGGATCTCCGTTGCCCTGCTTCATATCTCCAAGGACCTGATCATATGTACGGTTTTCCTTAATAATGTATACAACATGTTTGAAAACAGACGGTTCTCCGATCCTTTCAGGTACTGGTTGGGGCTGGGCGAACTCCCGTGGCTTTTCTCTTGCCATGGTTGCTCTTGAAAGATCATTTACAGCAATAACAGTATCGGTATAGGCTTTAAGACTTTTTTTTGTGGGTATCGGGATTGCTGATACAGAAGCGAGCATCCGGTGTGAATTATAAACAGGGTTTTTAGAATTTCTGACAAACAGGCCTGATCTTGCACTTTCTCCTTCAAGGTTACATACATATAAATAACTCTGATTAAGAATGGTTACGGCTGAAGGATAGGCTCCGGTAGGAATAAATCCTATAACCCTGCTATTTTTCTTACAAGTCTTTAAAGTTGCATTTTTCCCCAGTTCTACGACAGCAAGGGCATTGTCCATACCGTTTGCGACATATAATCTTTTCTCATCCGGTGAAAGGCATAAACCATTGGGTGAATCACCGAAGAACGGGTTGATCCGAGGCTGAAGTCTGACATTAATTGTTTCTGTAATTTCGTCGCGTGAAGTATTTACTACAGATACATTATCGCTGTTCGAATTAGTCACATAAACATACTTCCCGTTTTTGTCACTTATTATCTCATTTGGGTGAAGGCCAACTATTAGTTCCTTGATTATTTTACCATTGACAGGATTAATAACAGCTACGCTTCCTTCCCTTGTTCCTCCGCCGGCCGAATTATTAACTCTGGCAAGTCCCCACGGAACACCTGCAACTTCTTTGTCATCAGCTTCAGGAGTCCTTCCTGCCCAGTTTGTTACATATAATTTTCCTGAAGCCATTGTCAGTCCGTAAGGTGCTACCCCCGGATAGGCAATCCAGATAGTGTCGCCCGAATTCAGATCCTGTTTTATTACATTATTATTCCCATTAAGAACCACATATAAGAATTCATTGCCGGATTCTTTTGAAATCAGTATTTCGTTTGGCAGGGCCACATCGGCTCCGGGTACTGCTTTATATTCCAGCATATGGCTGAATTCTGCAATGACACCATCCCATTTTGCTGATACAACAAATGACCGTCCTCTGCTTATTGCACTCCAGTATACTTCAAGGTTTTCAGCACCGGTATGCCAGATTATTCCGGAATATGTATTCATGCCACCAACGAGAATCGGATGTGAATTATTTACCAGTCTGAACTTTACCTTGTTGTCAGAAGTATTAATAAAAACAATGCTGGATCTTTCTTCGACGGCAAGCCATTGACCATCAGGTGACAATGCGGCATCAAGCGAATGACTTTCTCCTGCTTCATTTCCAAAATAGATCTGATGACCGGCAGGCTGTATCAGCCTGTTATATGGCAGCTGTACCTGACGTGGATTTTGTTGAATCGGAACCGTAAGCCCCTGGGCAAAAATATTCGCAGATGCTGTAAATAAGAGTGCAATACAAAGATGTTTAATTAAGGACATAGATCATTATATTATTTTAGTATGGCAAGATAAAAAACGCAGATGTGTTAGCTTAAATTCAGTAGTGGGTCATTTGGCTATGTGGGGAATTAGACAAAGCCCTTATGGTTATCCCAAAAAATTAGATAAAGGATTAAATGAATTTCGTAAAGCATATAAACCACCACTCTATCAAAGTATGACTATTAAACAACTCCAAGTATTTATTGC
>CAZKWD010000264.1:0-3806 GCA_964556175.1 uncultured Rikenellaceae bacterium | reverse complement strand
ACTTTACATCCTTCCACTTCGTGGCAAAAAAGTTAATTGTAACTTTGTATCTTTAATTAATTTAAAATCAAATGGCCCTTCAGTGTGGTATAATCGGAATATCAAGTGTCGGAAAAACGACAATATTTAACTGTATCTCAAATACAAGAGGAGAAACACATGCCTTTGCTTTCACAGCAGCAAAATCGAATATCGGTGTTGTTCAGGTCCCCGACGAGAGGCTGTATGAGCTTGAAAAACACCAGGTTACGAATGAAGTTGTTCATACTACAGTCGAGCTGGTTGATATTCCGGGATTGGCTAAAGGATCGGATAGAATAGAGGGAGGGGGCAATAGATTTCTTGGTGACATCAGGAACACGGATGCGCTGATACATGTTCTGAGATGCTTCGAAAGTGAATCCTTACCTCATATCGACGGTTCTGTTGATCCTGTAAGAGATATTGAAACGGTTGACCTTGAACTTCAGGTAAGGGATATTGAATCGATCGTAAAGAAAATTGAACGTCTTAAGAAGGCATCCAAATCAGGAGATAAGGATGCCGCTCATGCCATAGAGGTTCTTGAGCGCTACCGCGAACATATAGAAGAGTTAAATAATGCCAGGACTCTTGAAGTGAAGGATGAAGAAAGTAAGTATATTGATGATCTTTTCCTCCTGACAATGAAACCGGTTATGTATGTGTGCAATGTTGATGAGGGATCGGCTATCGGAGGGAATCATTACTCCGACCGGGTGAAGAAGTTCCTTAAGGATAAAGGAACTGAGGTACTTATTATTGCAGGGGCCCTGGAGGCAGAGATAGCTGAACTGGAAAATAGTGAGGACCGTTTGGCGTTTTTAAAAGATGCCGGCCTTCAGGAACCTGGAGTTAATAAGCTGGTAAAAGCAGCATACAGGCTGCTGGATCTGCAAACATTTTTTACTATTGGACCAAAGGAAATCAGGGCATGGACAATAACAAAAGGAATGACCGCTTCGCAGGCAGCGGGTGTGATCCACAGTGATCTTGAACGCGGATTCATCAGGGCTGAAGTAATGAAATATGATGACTTTATTACCCTGGGTTCTGAACATGCCTGTAAAGAGGTTGGCAAATTTCATGTTGAAGGAAGAAATTATATCGTCGACGATGGTGATATACTGTTTATAAGGTTCAATGTATAATATTAGTGATGGCGGCAAGATGGCTTCTGATAATGGTTCTTTTTTTACTGGCTCTTCCTGATTCCGGAGCACAGGAAACCAGTGAAGACGGACTGCTTCGTGAAGAAGTAATCAGGTTCGGTCAGGCCAGGGTAAAAGTATCATTTACAAGGAGAGCGGAAATTAATAATCTGTCAGAATATGTTTCTGTAAGTTCGGTAAGTGATAACAATGCTGAAATTGTCCTTTCACCCCTGACCATTGACTGGTTTATTTTACGGAAATATGACTATGTTATCATTGAAAGACCTGACAGTAAGTCCATTATAACAGCTCATGATGTTATAAATGCGATGGAGTGGGATAGTTATCCAACATTTACCCAGTACGATTCTATCATGAGAAGTTTCGCGCAGTTATATCCCTCACTATGCCTTTTGGATACTATCGGGACCAGCATCTACGGTAAGCTGATACTGGTTGTGAAGATATCTGATAATGTAAATGAAGACGAGGATGAATCCGAAGTATTCTATACCTCAACAATGCACGGAGATGAAACAGCAGGTTTTGTACTGATGCTTCGTCTTGCAGATTATCTTCTTAAGAATTATAATACCAGCAGCAGGATCAAAGAACTTGTCGACAATCTTGAGATATGGATCAATCCCCTGTCAAATCCCGATGGTACTTACCGTACAGGCGATATCATTAGTGATCCGGTAAGGAGTAACGCTAACGGGTACGATCTTAACAGGAACTTTCCTGATCCGGGAATTAGTGGTGTTGTCCGGCAGAAGGAGACTATTGATATGATGAAATTCATGAGAGAGCGACGCTTTGTTTTATCAGCCAACTTTCATTCAGGCGCCGAGGTTGTTAATTATCCCTGGGACAGATGGTCGCGACTGCATGCCGATAATGACTGGTTTTATGATATCAGCAGGAAATATGCTGATACGGTGCACCTTTATTCTCCCGTGGGGTATATGAATGATCTTCAGAATGGGGTGACAAATGGCTATGCCTGGTATTCTATTCGCGGAGGGCGGCAGGATTATGTAACATATGAATTACAGGGAAGGGAAGTTACAATCGAGCTGGTTAACTCTTATGTTACTTCCTCCGATCAGCTTGATCCTTTATGGCAGTATAACTGGCGCTCCCTGCTGGGTTACCTTGAAAATGCCATGTATGGGATCCATGGTATTGTGAAGGATGCAATAACAGGTGTTCCGGTTGCAGCCAGAATACTCATCAGCGGGCATGACAAAGACAGTTCTCATATTTACAGCGATACTCTTACAGGCAGTTTTACACGACTTCTTGCACCAGGAACATGGGACCTTATGTTCACAGCATCAGGATATTACGAAACTGAGGCTACAAGCATCGTTGTTGTTGAGGGCCAGGCAACAGAGATTATTGTTGAGATGACGCCTGTGGTAAGTCCGGTTGATACCATTCCTACACCCTCCCTGATAATATACCCCAATCCTTCAGAAGAATATATTAAAGTTATCCTTCCTCAACGACAGAAGGGGATTGTGAATATCAAACTTTATAATCCGCAAGGATTTAAGCTGGCAGATTATTCAGAAGATACTTCTGCGGGTTATCCCCTTCATCTTGATATAGCCGGGTTTGCAGCGGGAGTTTATACATTGATAATCACCAATTCCGATACAGACTTCTCCGACACCGGTCGTTTTGTTATTATACGGAAGTAACGGCAGGTTTCTCTAAATCATTTTCTGTACTATTGCTTCTATTATTAAAAAAGCTACTTTTGGAGCTTTGTTCTGATTATACAGGTATTGAAAGTTATTATATTTTTATGAAAATGGAAGGTTTGAGTAGAATTACAGTAGTTGTTTTTCTGGCACTCTCTGTTTGTTCAGGATTAAAAGGGCAGGGGTCTTATATCCCTCCGGAAAAACCCCGTCTTATTGTCGGGATCATTGTAGAACAGTTGAGATATGATCAGATTGAAAGATTCTCAAACAGATTCAGTGAAATGGGGATAAAGCGTCTTTTAAAAGAGGGAACCTTTTATCAAAATGCATCTTACCAGTATATGCTTACCCAGTCAGCGCCTGCTTATGCTACTATTTCTACGGGTACAGAACCGGCCTGGCATGGTATCACATCCGACAGCTGGTACCTTCCGCTCAGAAATGAACTTATTTACTGTACTCAGGATCCCGGTATCGATCCTGCAGGAGGAGGTTATGAATCAGGACTCCATTCCCCTGTTCATCTGCAGGCATCCACCTTTACAGATGAGCTTAAAATGGCAACATGGGAAAAGGCAAAGGTCTTCGGTATCGGACTGAAGGAGAGGTCCGCTATACTGTCAGCCGGGCATGCGGCTGATGCCGCTTACTGGTATGACCATAGTACCGGTAACTGGATCTCAAGCACATGGTATATCGATTCCCTTCCATCCTGGGTTAATGATTTTAATGCAATGAAATACCCTGAGGCTTATCTGAACAAAACCTGGGACTTGACAGGACCTCCGGAGTATTATTATGATTGCGTCCCCGATTCAAGCATTTTTGAAATGGGACTCGGTGGTAAGAGCTATTTTCCTTATGATCTTAAGAAGATCAGCAAAGGGAAAACAGATATCCTGCATGACATGTCACTAATCAT
>CAZKWD010000263.1:0-3814 GCA_964556175.1 uncultured Rikenellaceae bacterium | reverse complement strand
GCTCATCAGCAGCCAGATCTTCCTGTTTAAAGGTATCAAGATATTGCAGGGAACCCGCTGCTAACAGCAAATCGTCCTCTGTCAATTTCGTAAAGCAATCCGAAAGAAATCCCGTTTTTTCGAAGAGCAGCTTTCCGGAGGGAGTTTCATTGCTTATTATTTTAACGAGTTGTTCCTTTATATTGTCAGATAACCTGCCTGCTGCAGATTTATATAATTTTTTATTCAATCCGGAGATAAGCCTGGCAGATTC
The DNA here is from genome assembly GCA_964556175.1 of uncultured Rikenellaceae bacterium. Classification (GTDB taxonomy): domain Bacteria; phylum Bacteroidota; class Bacteroidia; order Bacteroidales; family VadinHA17; genus LD21. Next base: position 3,561 of record CAZKWD010000263.1, on the reverse strand, counting down.
TTCCCTCAGTATTGCTTCAGGGCTGAATAGAAGCGCTCTCATTGATTCTGCAAGATTCTCATTGTCAATTTTATCTATATTCCTGATAACACATGCTTTGATCCAAATGCCCAGCAGGTTATAATCACGGTTTATAATATTTTCGAGAAGGCTGTAGTACTCAGGTATTTCACCCGGGAAAAACTGGAATAGAGTTTTTACCTTATCTTCATCGGGAATAATATCGACAAGCGGAACAAGCTTTGGCTTTATTGATTCATCTATCACCAGATCTATCATTTCGAGTGCGAAATTGACACTTTCAATGGTTTCGCTTTCAAGGTTCTCCCTTATCTTGTTCACTGATCCGGGGTCATACGCAATAGCAAGCAGGTTGAACAGGAATCTGTTCCAGCGTGCTATCTCCATATTCATGGGTTCAAGCAGGAATGTGTCGTTTTTTCTTTGCAGGCTTATACGTGCAGAAATGTTCCATACCATTACCCCGATAACGTCAGATATCATCTGATGAAGCCTGTCCTTATCCTCCTCCCTGACTTTATAGTTTCTGCTGACAAGGGATTCCAGTGCAGCCTCCCTCAACTGACGCGAATTCGACCATAACCGGGAAAAGAGAAATTCATCATTTTCTCCACTGCTATTCTCCCCGAGTAAACGAAGGGTGGTATTACTTATATTGACATTCCCGGATGAGATCATATGTGATTTGGTTATCTCTTCCCCGGCATCTCTTCCAAAACTTCTTAGAACATTGGCCGCCGGGATTTCGAGTCCCCTGATATTAAGACACTCGCACACCTCAGTCAGCATATCAGCAAGCTTGAATTTACCGATCATATAGATTGCTACCTCTTTCGATTGAATGTTATTATCCCTGAGGAGTCTCAATATTTGTGTGGTTTGAGGCTGTTTTGAACCAGCCAGTATTTTCCTGGCATTAGCAAGCCTATCAGCGGCTTGACTATCAGGGGAATAGGCATGTTCCAGATCCTCTGCAATCTTAAGAGAACGATGTTTTGTTCCCTCATCAATATCCTTCTCTTCAGCAATCTTTTTTAATGCCGGAAGCAAGCATAAATCTTTTTTTCTGTCTGAATGGTCAAGTATTTTCTCAATAAACCAGTGATTTTTGTTCTTTTTAATGCTTGAAAAATCACCCGAAATGAGGGGAAGATAATTTGCATTAAATGACTGGCCTCCGGAAAATCTGCTTTTGAAGATAACTTCTTCCCGATAAATGTCTTCTTCCATAATTGCCTGTCGCCCCGACTCCAGGGCTTTCCTGATTGATTTCCTGTATTCTGAATATAACTTTATGGCAAAATAGATCCAGATGATCGTAAGAACAAACAGCACCCAGGAAAAATGAATAAGCTTTACAAAGCTCAGGAGACCAAGACCTGCCAGTATAAGACCTGAAGTAAGAGCAGCAATCTCATTTACTGTCCCGTCCATTGCTGACTGGACTTCATAACGGATCTTCTCATCTATCGTCTGGTAAATCACCTTGAAAGAGGGTGATTCAATTGAATCTTTAAGTGATTTCGAGAAGAGCCGGCTAAGAGCAAGCAGCATGAAAAAGAGCATGAATCCGCTTGTCGCGGGGGTAAAGCCCATCAACATCCCGATTATCACTGCTATTAATGTAAATGCAGCAACAAGTAACGGCGAAATTGCAAGACAGGTTCTTAATCCATAGTTCCTTATCAGGTAGGAAAAGACAAGTAGTTTTATCAGCAGTGTAAATATCATCATGCTGCCGGTAAAGAGGCCCAGAAAACGTGCCATATCCTCTTCCGAAGGGTATTGCTCCCTTGTCACTGCCATAAATGAATACATGACAAAAAAGGCTGTCATAACTGAGAGTGCAATGAATATACTCATGACTCTGATGTAGGAGTCAGACTTGAAAAGTGCTGTAACCGATTTTTTTGTATCCGATCCTTCTGGCTTCTCCTCCCTGCCTGCCAGAAGCGGAAAGCGCTTGCCTATCAGCATCTGCATAATGCTGCCTGTTAAGACGGCAAAGGAGCTGATGAGTAATATATTGTGTGGCTCGAAGTTAAATGAAAGCAAAACAGGAATTGCATAACAACTTATAATTATCCCCACTACCATCCCTGAATCGATGAGGCCGAACAATCTTTTCCCCTGGCGAAGAGTGAACAAACGGCCTGCAGTTCCCCAAAATCCCAGCATAGCCAGTATATTGAGAGGGCCCAGCATGATAAACACAATGAAAATCACCCATTTTGCAGGATTAACAAGCAGCAGGACCCATAAGATCATAGTAATTGTGGTAACAAAAATAAGATTGATGGTAGAGAAGCTCTTAAAATGCATCCTGGTCTGCAACCCGGTATAGATAGATGTAAGTATTATGCCCGCAAGACCTGAGATTACATATCCCCTTGCCATCATCTTCTCGTCAAAAATCGACAGAAAGAGAGAATGGGCACTGATATCGAATGCACCAAAAAAAATTCCCAGGAAAACAGACTGTGCCAGCAGCATAGATACAATTGACTCCTCGCCGGTCTCAACTCCAAGGAGCTTGAACAATCTGTCACGCATAAAATTTCCCCGTTTTTTTTTAAATCATACTAAAGTAATCATTTAATCATAATTCATGATTTCTTACTCTCATTTTTTTCAAATTGCAAGTAAATGACCAGACTTACTTAATAGAATAAAAACAGGAATTATTGCCTGTCAGAGAGAAAGAGATGTTTTAATTTTTGAGCTCAAAAGGCTGATATCTAAATCAATGCCATTAATTACAATATTTGACCTGTTATACCATTTTTCTCGGTATATCAGCTTTTCATCAATAAAACTTATCAGCTTTTCATCAGGAATATTTTTCAATAAAGGCCTCTCATCTGTTGATTTTATTAATCGTCCGGCAAGCTGTGAGGGGGTCATCTTCAGGTAAACTGTAAGTCCGGTCTGAAGCATGAAGTTCATGTTATCACCATGACAGGGTGTGCCGCCTCCTGTTGAGACTACAGTTTCGACGCCCGATCCGACACTTCTTAAGAGATCTGTTTCAATACTACGGAAATAACTCTCACCATGTTGTGAAAATATCTGTGGAATGGTTTTCCCTGCCTTTTCTTCTATTTTCCTGTCGAGGTCAATAAATGACCATCCCAGAGATGATGCAAGTTTTTTCCCGGCAGTTGATTTGCCGCTTCCCATAAAACCGATTATATATACCAGGTTCTTTTTCTGCATTATAATTCGAGCTTCATCTGGGCCGGATCCTGATGTATCGATGAAGGCGCTTCATCTTCATCTTCATGAGTTTCCTCTTCAGGTGGATTACTCTCCTTCTTTACTACAGGTTCAAGTTCCGTAATATTATCGACGGTGAAGCTTGTAAGTCTCTTTCCTTTAGCCTTATAGCTTTTTACGCCGATAAATTCAGCCACCTCAATGATCTCTGTATCGCGGTTTTTGTGCTTACCCCCGAAATGGATCTCAAATCTCGGATATTCAACTTCCGTGATGCTTACAAGCTTCGATTCAGTATGTTCACTAATGAAACAGAGTGGCTTT